>CAZBDM010000042.1:9247-13042 GCA_964490675.1 uncultured Oligoflexales bacterium | reverse complement strand
TGCGAATATTCATCTCTACTGGATTCCGACATTAACAGGCGCCGAAGCCGCTGTTGATACGATTGCTAACGACGCCAAGTTTCCGAATGCTAAATGGTACCGAAGAAACCAAACAGATCGTGACTGTACTAACAACGCCCTCTTAGCATCACAAGGGAAGTTGTTAAGATGGGTTGTTGAAAGCAACAAGCCGATCTCTGAAACAATCACGACAGACGGTATTATGGTCAACTACTGCTCGGCTCAGAGCTTAGGTGTGACCGTTAGCTTTGCTAACAATAACGATCCTGAAGAATACAAACTTGCCCAGATTCCAGGTTATCCAATGGCTGGAAACATCACCAACCCGGTCTTCCTTGGTATTCAAGCAGCTTCTGAATTTAACTATAGTCGCCAAAGAGCGAATCGCATTAACTGCGATTATGCCGATCACTGTGTCGAGTTAATTGGTAACAGACCAGCAACTGGTGAAGAAGAAGACCTTTCCCAATTTGAAACGACCAATGAAGCAGTGATGAAAGCAGCAAGCTGTAACCAATGTCACTCAACTCTCGATCAAACCTCACATGCATTGATCATCGGTGGATGGCACTCAAACGACAACGACTTTGCTTTCGCCACTCAACAATTTGACGATACACTTTTCAAACCTGGTATTCTTGGCATTGAACTACCAGCGTCCCAATACGACAGGACAGCTCAATGGATCGCAGAAACAATCGTTAACGACCTCAAGATGCAAACGGTCAATGATGGCGAAAACAAATACACTTTCTCTCCTTTCGAAAAGTCGATGGTCAAGCATCTTTATAAATGGTTTTTCCAAAGAGAAGAACTCATCAAGCCAGTAGACTTAAACGCTCCAGACTTTGAAGCAAAAGTACAAGCTTACGCGCTCTACAACAACACTATTGCTAAGTGTTCAGACGCCCTTAATAAGGCGAAAGGAAACCTCAAAGAAGCGGTAAAATGTCTTGTCCTTAGTGAAGAGTTTGCGGCGAAAGGTGTTAAAGCAGAATTTGCTTCGGAATTACCGAAAGAGGTCTTCGAGGATTTCAGCTTTAAGCTTATGCTTAACCCTGATCAGACCAGTGCAGCCTTTCAAGAATGGTCAACGGCTGGATGTACAGTTGAAAACAACGAAGATTTGTTAACTGAAACATATAAGCAAAACTATGCGCCAGAGCCATCAGCTCTTTGGATGCAGATTCTCTATACGACGGCTTATAAGTGTGCTGACGCTGCTATCACAGCGAACAGCATCGATAGAGGCCTGCAGCCGTCTTCAGCTCAATTTAAGACTTACATAAAAGACTTAACGCTGAAGTCGACAGGTAAAGAGTTAACTGCAGCCGAAGTTGACGCGGAGGTCGCTACTTTAGAGGCAGCGAACTGTAGCCAAGACTGTATCGTCAACTATCATGCGACACAGATGATTAGAGCGATTATTCAGTAAATAACAAAAACGCATAGCGAAGAAATATAAAGGAAGATCGAAATGGCAATGGACAGAAGAAACTTTTTAAATATGCTTAAAGCCTTCGGTGTAACCACACTTATGCCAACCTCATATTTATTAAAATCTGCAAGCGCTTTCGCGCAAGCAGAAAACAAGAAAGCTCACTTCGTCATTAACCTCAGTGGTGGACTAAACCTTCATCACGTCGTTAATATCCCTGCTGGTTGCCCCGATGAAGTCACAGGCAACATGGCAACCATACCTGGCGGAACGGGTACGTATCGGAATGCAAGTACTCAAATGTCAGATTTCTTTACAGCTCATGGTGCGAGAACGATGTCTGTTTTCTACAGTACCGGATCACTTGCCCACGGCAACTCTCGAAACAGCACTCATACCAACACTGAAAACGGTGCGGCCGATTCTATTTGGGCTGAGTTTGTCAAACAGTTTGGCCCGACCAAACCAATGGCAACTTTCGTTGCTGGTGACAATGGCGGTGGTCCTGCTGCTAACGGTGCTGTTGCTCGAACAAACGTTGATGCCAACACCGGACAAAGAATCGCAAATATTCTAAGTCCTCAAGGTATTGATCTCAATACAGCGCTTGCTGTAATTGAAGCTGGCGATGCATCGAAAGCAGGATTTAGCTCAGAACTTCTCGAACAAGTCAAAGCTTCCGTAGATGACCAAAGAAAGCTGATTTCTGCTGCAAGTGAACTCTCAGGAAGTACTGATCCAGTCGACCTTTGGGCGACAGCTGTGCAACTAGGCATGTCTTCTCTTTGTGTATACACGATCAACGGATGTGACACACATTCAAACTCAGACAATGCTATGTTCAATGGTGCCAACGCTCGCGCTAACAGAGCCTTTACGATTGCTAATAATGTTATTACTCAGGCAACTGCAAAAGGCTTTGGAGATGATCTTACCATCACTTTTACGGGTGACTTCTGCCGTACCTTAACTTTCAACGGCAGCAACGGCACTCAGCACAACTCTGAATCTCAAAGTTTGATTTATGCCGGAGCAAACTACAATCTTAGATACCCAGGTGGCCAATTCGGCGCTTACGCAAGTAATGTCACCGATACTGGTCAGATGGGTGGAAATATCGCCCCAACAGCACAGCAGCTTCATGAAGGTCATAAGCAGCTTTGGGGAATGCAAAATGATGGAAGTGCTAAATACGGTATGTAATTCGTTGATCAGTGAGTCAGGACAAGCAAACCAATGACCTATGTAGTAGAAAAACTAAAAAAGCTTAAACGGGTGGGCCTTATCCTTGTGATAAGTGCCCTACCTGTGCTTATCTCCTGTGGTGGGGTTAGTAAAACCCGTGTATGCAAAGGCTCTGATCAAGCCTGCAACAAAAAAGGCAACTCTGGCGAGATCGTCGCCGAAGCAGATGCCGGTGACGATGGCAAGGGTACCACTGCTCAGAACTCTAATGACCAAGTTAGCACTCAAGATCCAAAAGAAATCTCTCTTACCAAGTGCAGTAACCTGATTCATACGACTTTCAAGGAAAAGGTCTTTGGATCGATTCTCGAGTTCAAGTGCTTTGCTTGTCATAACGAATACGATTCAACCGCATCAAATACGAGATTTATTATTAAAGAAGGTGATGAATTTCTTATCGAAAACTTCTACATGGTAAAATCTCTTCTCGAAGAGACTCAATCGGGCTCAACCATGCCTTACCTTCTCGAAAAGGCAACCGGCGGTAAGGATCACGTTGGTGGCATCACTATTGTTCAAGATGATACTAACTTCAAGGCGATCAATTCCATGAAAGAAGAAATCGCAACAACCGGCTGCCCAGCAGATTCCAAAGAAATTGTTGAACTAAACAAATAGGAACGCGATAATTGTACCTTAAGATCATAACTCTTTCTTAAGGTACAAGAAGTGGACCACGAAGATTCCATCGAGCAATTCAATTCCTATTTAGTCTGTCCGCATTGTTATCAAGACCTTAGCGTTGAAAAAAAATCTCTCAGCTGTACGAGCTGTCAGATCGACTTTCCTTACCTCGGTCGATTGCATTGGCTTTTTAGACACCCTGAAGTATACCTCAACCAATGGAAAGCAAGTCTTCAGAGACAGTTGCAAAGCTATGATTTTTATGCCGACCAGGTCAAAGATCGTCTAAAATCTGAGAACCTGAGCGATCTTCAAGAAAAGCGTTTACGAAAGCTCATGCAAGCAAAGATGGAACAAAAAAAGTTCCTCATGAAACTACTCGATCCCATCATCAAACAAGAAGAAGGCCAAATTGAACTCAGCGTTGCCATGAAATCTCCGTTGCCGGCGACTCAATCGCTCACGAG
>CAZBDM010000042.1:1285-9237 GCA_964490675.1 uncultured Oligoflexales bacterium | reverse complement strand
GTTACTATTCAAATATTCATCGAGATTGGAGTTGGGAAGACTCAGAAGAGAATGAAATCTGTCTGCAGCTTCTCGCGGAGGCCACAAAAGATTTACCAAAACAGCAGAAGATGCTTGTTCTTGGCACGGGAGCCAGCCGTCTTCCCTACGATCTGCATAACCACTGTCAATGCAAGCATAGCCTGGCAATCGACATTAACCCTCTGCTGCTCTATTCCGCTCAAAAAATGATTTCCGGCGGGAGCTTTTATCTCTATGAATTCCCCACCGCTGCTAAATCAATCGATCAAATGGCTATTAAGCGCAAGTTCAAGGGTGAGAAGGATGATTCGCAATCATTTCAACTGATATTTGCCGACGCTCTTAATCCACCCGTCAAGCCTCAAGCCTTTAATTGGATCTTTACGCCGTGGTTTATCGATATTGTACCTGCTGATATCAAATACACACTGACAATGATCAATGCCCTACTTCCTCTAGATGGTTACTGGATTCAATTTGGACCGATTGCCTTTGAAAAAAACCAACCAGAGCTATGCTACAGCCCAGAAGAATTTCATCAGATCATCAAGAAATCAGGCTTTGAAGTCACGCATGAAACCTTTAAGCGCATCCCCTACCTTGAGTCCCCGGCAAACTTTCATAGTCGTCAGGTAGAAGTTGCGGTGATGGTGTGTAAGAAAATTGAAGAAAAAGAGAAACCGAAATTTTTCCAGTTTACTCCGCAATGGCTGACCGACAGAACGATTCCAGTGCCCTTTACCGATGAAATTAAGTCATCGGGAAGTCTCCATCAGATCAGCGCAAAAGTGCTGTCCTGGATCGATGGTCATAGAAATATCGATCAAATCGCCGATGAGTTTGCAAAAGAATATAAAACGAGCAAAGAACATGCAATTGGATCAATTAGCCATTTTCTGTTACAAACATTTCAGATGACACAGCAACCACCGCAAACAAGCTATATATAAAGGGCATCGATATGCAAAACGCAGTAGTCACTGGCACCAGCAGGGGAGTTGGATTAGAATTTTGCCGTCAGTTAAAAGACAAATCCTATAATGTCTTCGCTGTTTGTCGTAAAAAATCTGCCGAACTAGAAAGTTTGGGCGTCAACATCTTAGAAGGAATCGATGTCACTGATGAAGAGCATGTAGAAAACTTACGCAAACAGCTCGAGGATCAACGCATCGATCTTCTTGTCAATAATGCTGGCATTCTCACAAATGAGACCATTAACGACATTAACTTCCATCAAATCAGACGACAGTTTGAAGTCAATAGCATTGCCCCTTTGCGAGTCAGCTTGGCGCTGTTGGATCTTTTCAAAAGACCGTCAAAAATCGCTATGATCACAAGCCGAATGGGTTCTATTACCGACAACACTTCTGGTTCGCGTTACGGTTATCGTATGTCAAAAACCGCTCTTAATATGGCATCTGTATCACTTGCCCAAGATCTCAAAGAAAAAGAAATATTTGTCGGTATTTTTCACCCCGGCTATGTCAAAACCGACATGACTGATCATCGAGGTTTAATCACTCCTAAAGAGTCTGTGGCGGGACTTTTGTCGCTCATCGACAAACTCCAAGTCGAGCGTACTGGAAAGTTTTTTCATACCAATGGCGAAGAGCTTCCTTGGTAAAATAAAAGCCTAATCAAAGAAATGTTGTGGTAACCAATCAAACCTGCAACCAATTGATCTGATAGGCTTTTTCATGCTCTTCTTATTTGGCCCGACTCCCCGTTCGAAAGACAAGTCATATTCTGGTTTGGCGAAATCTATGGTCGCCCTTGCTGCCCTCTTTTTACCGCTAACAGTCTATTTAGCTATTTATCAGGTCAACGCCTTAGCAAAACCAAACCGTCATAGTTGGTTTGAAAACACTTCAGCCCAGCAAGTACCCATGGAGTCGATCATTGCACTGGCATCTGCTAGTTTTGAAAAACTAAACCGAAAAACTACAAACCGCAATTTTATTGACGAGACCATCAAACAAGATCGAACCTTCCGGCGACTTATCATGACTGTCAGTGATGGCCGCGGACCAGCAAAGGTGGTTTACAGCGAAGGAAGGGGTCTTTTTGAAACCTGGCAAAATCTGATCACTTCCTATTTCAACCACTTTGAAGCCTCCGCTGATCCCATCTGGGTGAAAATTGATTTGATCACTAACATCAAACTTGTCGCCATTAAAAACGGCACAATCGATACGCAATACTCTCCTGTTAAACATGGGGTCGCTTTCGATCTTGAATCACAGTTGTTTCTTCTGCCTGGAGAAGTCGTTACTCACAACATTGTAGACGAGAATAAAAAGATTCAGCTAAACAATATCAAGGATTATCTTGCCAAGCGAAAGAGCAACCCACATGCCTACGTTCCTTTTAACCTCAATCAAGTCTACATCTTTGAAAGCCAATCTTGGTTTACAAAAGAAAATAAGAGCAAAGATTTCCCAGAGCAGCTGACGAATTCTGACAATGAAATCGATCATTCTCAGCTCTTTCATGCTCTCGAGCAGTCATTTCAGTATTTTTCAAGAAACCTTGAAAAACTGTTCTCACAAGAGCTAAATAGCATCAGCCGAAAAAAACATTACCTAGCCTACTCAAATCTTGCCGAAAGTCTTTTTCTGTATATAAGTATGATTGAAAAAGCAAAGGACGATCTCGAGATTTCTCCCATTAGAAAGCACATTGATAAGTTGCTAGATCTTTATGAGGGTTGCTTCTTCGTCATAAGTAGGAGCTCAAAGAAAGATAGCAACTGCGCCAAAACTCCACTTTCAACCTTAGCACGAGTAAATCTAGCGCTTGCTTCATATATTAATCACACGAAAAACAGGTCGCTCATTCCGACCCTTCGCAGAAGCATGCAGCTTCTCGAACGTAAGGTTGCGCGTAACCCTAATAGGTATGCTGCTAGTGGTATGCTAAACCTTACTTATCGACAAGTCGGAATTGCCGACCGAGACAAGACTTGGTTGAGCAAGTCCGACAGGCTGACGAAGCTCTTTTTAAGAAATGCCGAAAGAAGTGATGTCAATCTCCTAAGTAAAAACACCCTATGGCATCTGTTTGCCATTAGCTCCAGTAAGGATACGCACAGTCACCCTATCGGATTGACCACACAACAGATGACATTCAAGCAAGCGCTTCTTCAAGCAAGCAATAGACTCGTTGACTCTTACCAGAAGGCATCGCAGAGTAAGCGCAGGGCGTACTTCTCCAAGTTTACCCTGGCTGCTTTATTACTAGAGCAGACCATAAACTTTTCAAGTGAAGTTAACTTTGTCTTTATGACCGATCTTGCTGGTATTATAAGGACCGCCAGCCAAAACATCTTGCATTTTTGGAATAACGAACCCAAATCTCTGTATCACACAGATCCATTGGCTTTCTTAGGTAGCTTTAGTCACACAAGCAAAGATAGCAAGATTAAGATCAGCGAGCATAGTTTCGCGATGGCAAGTCTCTTGTCTATCATGCAAATTAGAAAAGCCATGCGGATTTCTGGCACCGAAAAAATCGGCAAAGGCTTCTAACAGGACCTCTCCAACAGGCTTCAAAAAGAAAACAAGGGGGATTTTACAACCCCCCTCACAATGAAACAAAGGTCAACCCATTACTCGTCGCTAGGGTTGTTAGGGGCATTGTCAAAGCGCAAACAGAATCGCGCTAAAACTGCAAAGAAAACTAAATTTTGGTAAACGTAAGTTCTAATGTAATGGTTAGACTGATCAGCCAAAAAATGCAAGTAACTTTGGTTGTCTTTTGACCTTTGTTCATTTTTTTTATCAACAAGACAAATTGAATTTGTAAAAGTATGGTCAAGCACCCCACTAAAACTGCTCCTCCGACACACTGACAAGGTGACAGATGTCACTTATAAGAGACATCTTCTGATTAATTTTTCATCAAGATGACGCCCCCCCCCTTGATCTATTTGAAAGTGATCTTACAATATCTATGGTATGGAAATTGCTTTCGCTTAAGGCGTCATCAAAAGTTGCGACGACACCCCTCACGCTTGGACCCAGATTATGAGATACGTTATTAGGAATCGTGTGAGCATGCTGTTCATCACAGCACCGCTTGTCATGTTTGCCATCATTTGGTTGTCATTCAAATCGATCGACCCACTAGCACATCGCACCAGTGACGACCAGATTGCGCAAAACTCAACGTCAAGTATTTTGCAAAGCCACACCGTGTCTATAAAAGGCAGCTCACAAGCGATCGACCGCAAAGTAGAACAAATGATGAAAAACGGCCGCTATGATCTTGCCTTAAAAACCTTAAAGCACTCCCCTTACGGCGACCCGGAAATTCGTTGGCATGTATTTTTGGTAAGTTTACCGTACGGGCTACTGGCTCTTGAGGATCATAATGCTGCCATTGAAGCCGTTGACTTTATTATGATGAACCTTAAGGCTCGCGGAGATTCTACGAAAGACTTCGAAAACTCACAAAGCTATCCAACAGATGCATTTTTTATGGCTGCTTTTTATAAGTCGGTCGCCTACGCAAAGTTAGGCGAGCTGCACGCTGCAAAAGAACACTTCCATCGTTTCACACTGGGCTTTTCAGAGAAGGGTGTTGATCAAGACATGCGCCTGCAGAGTGATACGATATTAAAAAAATGGCAGAGTCTCGATATCGAGGATATCCTTCTGACACCGATTATTTAAGCACTTTGACAAGTTGGTCCGTAAAATCCCTTAACGCAGTAAAATAATCTTCCGCTAAAGGGTCAGCCTGCAAAATTTCTGCGCCGAGTTCTCTAGCAATCGTCTGAGCATGCATGTCACTAAACTGTTTTTGGATAAAGATATGCTTAATGCCGAGGGCTTTTCCCTTATCAATCATCTCCATTAGACCCTTCGGTCCTGCCTCTTTGCCTTCACCTTCGATAGCAAGCTGCACAACCTCGTAGCTGTCAGCGAAGTACCCCCAAGCGGGATGAAAGACCATAAAACGCTTTTTCTTATGAGGAGCTAATTTCACAGAAATTTCCTCGTCCAACTCTTTTAACTCATCTGACAAAGTGTTGTAACGCTTCTCGTAGGCGGATTTAGCCTCCGGTTTTAGCTGTGAAAGCGCGTTTAGAATTGATTGACTCATAATCATCATCAGTTTTGGACTGGTCCAGAGATGGGGATCGTGTGATCTCTCTACCTTTATTCCTTCACGAAGATCGACGACTCTCATGTTTGGGTTAAGCTTCTTAAGCTTTTCAATCCAAGCCATCTCAAAAGGAACCCCAATACGAAAGAATAACTTTGTTGTACTTATGGCAGAAATTTGATCCGGTTTGGGTTCGTAAGTCTCAGGACTTTGTCCTTGCCCGACCATCACCTTCACTTCGAAGTCATCACCGGCAATCGCACTCACAAAGCTTTTTAAGGGTACGATACTCGCATAGACTACCGGTTTCGTTTGAGCGCTCACACCCTGGCTCCTAACAACTGTCGTACAGACAAAAAGTAGCCAGAAAGCTAAGGGGAATTTAGTGAGAATGGCTACAATGGTCTTCATGATCGTGATTGTGATCCCTTGAAAAAAGTTCTGAAAGCAAACCTTTAGCACCAAGCCGCGCAAGCGAAACAAGAAAAATGATCGCCATAACAGAAGCCAGCACCATCTGCCATTGAGCGCCATGCTGGTGCTGTCCCTCAGGCTGCTGGATTTCAAAGCCAGCTGTTGGGAGCCAATGGTTTATCGCAATGCCAATCGTTATAGCAACGGAAATTACGATGACAGCGAAACCTAAAGCGGTTTTTTTGCCGTGCAGACGGCTGAGTACACCAAAAGTGGTAACATTGGTAGCTGGGCCTGCAAGAAGTAAGGCAATCCCGGCACCTGGGGAAAACCCTTGAGCGATCATAATGGCGACGATCGGTGTCGCTCCTGATGCACAGATATATAAAGGAATGCCAATAAGAGACAGTAAAACCACTTCGATAACGGACGGTAATTGCCAGCTGCCATACTGCCCGAGAAGGGGCTGTAAAAATGCCGCTATGACAAGACCCAATAGTATCCATGGACCTGTACTATCGACCATTTCTCCAAACCCTTGCTTCAACCCGCGAATCAACCAATGAGCGTTCCCCCCGCAACTGGGCTCTGCTGCCTCATCATTAAACTCTTCGGTGGATTCTTGAAGTCCTCTCTTACGATCAAGCCATTGCCCAACGGTCATACCCACCGCTGTTGCAAGCACCATCGCCGCTACTAGGCGAAGAACAGTCAATTCACTGCCTAGCAGAGGCAAAGAAATGATCAGCGCATCGATACCGAGTTCCGGAGTTGCGATAAGAAACGCCATAGAACTAGAGATAGGCACCTGTTTTTCCACAAGTTTTTGATAAAGAGGAACAACCCCACAGGAGCAGATGGGAATAGGCAAACCGACCGCCATACCCTTAAGGGAGCGACTCGCTGCACCGCCTTTTCCCATCCATTTTGAAAACCTGTTGATCGGGATAAGATCTAACAGCCCCGAAAAAAAGTACGCCAAAAGCAGAGCAGGTGACGTTTCGATAAAAATATCCAAAAATGAATCAATGATTTTAGCGACAAACCCAGCTAGAGGTGAAGATCCGGTACTGATAAAGACGAAAAAAGCCACTGCAAAAAGCGATGAAACAATTGTCGACCAGTACTTTGAGCCTTTTTTCTGAGAAGGCCATAAATCAAGGCGATGATCAGCGAGAACACCTAGAATGACGGCTTGAAGGAAAAGAACCCCCATACTATCGATGCCCTTAAACCCGACTCCTGCGACTGCTGCGTAAAAGTTCAGAGAAGCAGCGACCATGAGCACCCACAGGAGAGCGTCAAGCCCCTTTATTGGTGGTCTACGAACGAGCCATTTTGCCAGAGCGACACCACTCGCCACCCCAACGGTAAACAGCAGCAGCACTGTTAGAAGATAGCCGCCTTCAAACCCCTTGAAGGAGAAGGCTGACAGCGTTGCGAGAAAGAAAAACAAGGCAACAGGCACAAAAAGAAGCGATCGCCACACGGTCTGCACACTCATCGAAGTCTCAGATATATTATGGGAATGGTCTGACATTTGATTTCTGACTCATGAGAAACGTTTTTTTTCGACCCCAGACAAGATTGACCTTACCGTAACAGAATCTCCTACGATCCTCACTATAACCGAATTAAAAAAATTTTTAATCTTTTTCGAGACCTGAAGCAATCGCCCTACCTTTCAGAAAAACGCCCCTTTACAGAGCTCCACCGACTCATTAAGTTTAGGGTCAATTTCTAAAGTCACGTTCAATTCAATTCTAGTGAGCAAAAATGATTCTAACAGACCAGCAGATCCTAGCGTCGATCCAGGATGGCTCTATTGTGATCGAGCCCTTTAAGCGCGAAAGCCTCGGATCAAACAGTTACGACGTTCACCTGGGTAGTACCCTGGCAGTCTACCGAGACGCCATCCTTGACGCACGCCGTCATAACGAAATCGAAATGCTAGAGATTCCTGAAGAGGGGCTGATTCTATATCCCAACGAATTTTATTTGGGGGTCACTGAGGAATACACTGAGTCCCACCAACATGTACCTTTTTTGGAAGGTAAATCGAGTGTCGGTCGGCTTGGTATCGATATCCACGCGACGGCAGGTAAAGGCGATATCGGCTTCTGCAATACTTGGACTCTAGAAATCTCGGTGAAAAAGCCTGTACGGGTTTACCGCCATATGCCGATTGGTCAGATTATCTATTTCGAGGTCGCTGGCGATGTCCAGGTGCCTTATTCAGAGAAGTTAAACGCCAAGTATAACAAGCGTTCGACGGTGCCTGTCGAGTCGATGATGTTTAAAAATTTCTAAGATTTCTAAGGTCTCTTCGGCGTTCTTTGGGATGCCTGTCGAAGCCTACAGCTTCTCCGCCTAACACGGGTCAATAGCCTAATGCATGCGGTCACGAC
>CAZBDM010000042.1:0-1275 GCA_964490675.1 uncultured Oligoflexales bacterium | reverse complement strand
TCTTGATTGCTTTTTTGCGATAAAGATCGAGAGCAAACAATAAGCCAGAAAGAAATAAAAGCCGACCTCTAACTTAGACTGTACAATCGAAGTGAAGTTTACGTTCAGTCGCATGCCCAGAGCGACCAATTGATGTTGGCTTGTCTGGCCAAGCTCAGCTGTCGCGAGATAAACCAGAAAAACCCCCATCACAAAGACATCAGCCATCGACCAACGATTGATTTGATAAGCGATTTTATTTAGTAGAGATTTCAATTTTTCATCTTTTAGAAAGTTCTGTGCCAGGTAAATGACAAACTTTGTAAATGGTATGACAACGGAAAAAGTTACGATGAGTACCGCAACCAGATAGTGGCCTGAATCAAGCAAATCTTTTGAGGTGCCCAGAATAGATCTTGTCTTGTCTAAAATATCCGTTTCAAAACGAGCTAACGTAGCGTTAACATCTATTTTCATCTTGAGAGTAAAAACAGGAAGGAAGATTCCAAGGATCCAGAGTACAAAACTGGTCAACATAAGAACTATTTTGATTATTTTTTGATTCATGACATCTTTTTATAAAATCGTTAAACAAAACACTGCACGATCTAATAACTTATTTTCATGTCAAGGACCATCAACTCTTGCTGGTAGAGCGTTTTCAGTCGATCGAGAGGCTCTGGGTCGTCCATCAGGTAATCGATAAAATGCTCTTTTCCAAGACGATGCTCCAATTCAGCCAGTTCCTCAATGAGATAGAGAAGATCTTGGCTTTGGCCGATCGAAAAATGCCGATATATGAACTCTGAAAGACGACTATGATGACGTTCCTCGTAAAGCTGTAAATAAAATTTCCATTTTTGGTAGAGACGTTTTCTTCGATAGGCTTTCTCTTCTGCACTTGCCGACCAAGTATCTTTTCGTCCGCGCAGGCGAGGGAAAGGCCGATCGGTCAAGTGTTCTTCAATAAGCTTCAGACCATCCATGACGAGTAGCTGCATGCCATTTTCTGTTATGACCATTTGACCATCTTCATCATTTTGCGCCGACTGAAAACCATGACGCTCGTAGAGACGCTTACGTCCTTCTGTCGGAGCGAGAGCATAAACCAAAATCTCGATGTGCTCGTGCCGCTGACCGGGCTCAGTTTTCCAATCACCACGCTCATAGCTCCCTTCAAAAAACATCAGATCCAAGTATTCAGCAACCGCTCGTAAAATAGATTGGCCACCACTTAATACCGAAGGGGGAATGTCGAGAAGCCCAAGTTCCACTACATAAGTGGTTTTTTGTTTA
>CAZBDM010000041.1:13475-15457 GCA_964490675.1 uncultured Oligoflexales bacterium | reverse complement strand
GTCAACTTTGTAGGCGAAACCGAGAGCTGCTTCCATGATTGCTGTTTTGGCAAGAAAATCAGTCTTTAGAATGCCGGCTTGGCCGAGGTCGATTTCAACATCTTTATAGGAGGCTGTTGTTCCACCCGGTACATAAACTCCGAAACCAAGCGCCATGTCTGGTGAAAGATTCATTTTCGCTAAGATACCAACGATATTCGCAAGGGTGGTCTCACCTTCCTCTTGCTCGTTAGCTGTGGTGATGGGTGCCTTAAATTGTGATTGAGTTGGCGAGTAGTTGAGACTGACCTCGTTTTCACCGCCTTCGGTTAACCCAGCGGGGTTAAAAGATATTGAATCAGCACCGGTGACTCCAGCAGACGCTGCCCCACCTAAAGCTGACCACTTTGCAGAAAACATAGTCGCTTTTTCATAGCCACCAGCGAAGGCGAGCGAACTTATACCCGATGCTGCTAGAAGCATAGTTACTTTAAAAATCTTCATCTTTGGTCCTCTCCTGAGTCTAATCATAGCCATTTTTTCTTATAATAGAGCTTGTTTTTTACACTTAATTGTCATCGTTGACTACCAGAATGAAAGGAATAAACTTATGGTCTTAGTCGTGTCTGGTTTGTAAGATCAGTAGGCTAGAGAAAAAATGTAATATATAAGATACCGATTTAATTAGTAGGACACAATTAATGTCACACGTTCGAATGAAATTATTAGTGCTAGGTGGAGCTGGCTACATTGGAAGTCATTTTGTTAAAGAGGCTCTCCAAGCTGGTCATCAATGTACAGTTTTTGATAACTTAAGCCTCGGCCATCGATCTTTTGTCCCAAAGGCTGCTCAATTTATCGAAGGTGATTTGCTCAACCGTGAGCAACTTTCGAAGGCGATAGCGCAAGTTGAGCCGGACTTTATTCTTCACTACGCTGCCAAGGCCCTTGTCGGTGAATCAGTGTCTTCGCCCGACTTGTACTATTCAAATAATGTCGTCGGTACCTTTAACCTTTTGGATGTTCTTAAGGAACAAAAAAAGTCAGTGGGCCTGGTTTTCTCATCATCTTGTGCGATATTCGGATCACCTGAGAAGATGCCTGTCTCAGAATCAATGCCGAAAAACCCTCAATCGCCATACGGTTGGAGTAAGCTTATCTGCGAGCAGATGATTAGTGACTTCTGCCATGCTTACGGTCAATCGGCCTTTTGTTTAAGGTATTTTAATGCAGCGGGGGCTGACGGCTGCGCACATATCGGTGAGAAGCATGATCCGGAAACCCATTTGATACCTAATATTCTTTTGCGCGCACGTGATGGGGAGACTCTTACTATTTTTGGAGATAACTATAACACCCCTGATGGAACCTGTGTACGAGATTATGTGCACGTTACCGATCTGGCTTTCACTCACCTGATCGCATGCGAAAAGCTGTATACTGGTGAATGTAAAGGGTTTAACACACTAAATTTAGGGAGTGGCAAAGGTTATTCAAATCTTGAGGTCGTGAAAATGGCCGAAAAAGTAATTGGTAAGCCGATTCAATATGTCATCGGAGAGGCGCGTCAAGGGGACGCCTCAGCGCTTTGGGCAGCAAATGAAAAAGCTAAAAGGATCTTATCTTACGACTTCAAACATTCAAGCTTGGAAAATATTATCACCACTGCGTGGAACTGGCATAAAAAAGATCTTTAGCGACGGCTCGTTATTCCACTGCCCATTTACTTTCACCTTTGTGAACCTCGCGGTAGCATCTTGTTTTATCTTTTGTACAGATAAAGGAAACGAGCTTGTAAGATAGTTCACCAGACTTTCCCGATGGTGCGTTGTCTGTCGTTAAAGTGAAACCTGGAAGTTTTTGGTCGAGGTCTTTTTGTTTGAGCTTTGTGGCTTTAAAGTTTAAGCCATCATGCTTAGTGATCTCAAGAGACCATGGTGCGTCAAAAGTGTATAGCATTGAATCGTCAACGTTTACTTTAAACACAACTTCTAATAAACCGT
>CAZBDM010000041.1:12308-13465 GCA_964490675.1 uncultured Oligoflexales bacterium | reverse complement strand
CATTATTTTTGGCAAACTGTGGGTCTACCGAGGAGAACTTCTTCGGCTTTCGTTTGATCGATGGGTGTTTAACCTCTAAAGAGCTGCTGGCGACAAGATCGTTGCCACCTGGTAATAAAAATACCAGTGTCAGTGTGCCTAATAGAAGAATTTGCTTAATAGCTAATGAATTCAATTTCGTTTCCCCTTGTGACCGATCTTGTGATCGTGGTTTTTTCTCTGTACGGAAATAATTCCAGGTATTGATTCAAGTCTAGTGATGACTTGATTAAGTTGATTTAAGTCTCTAAGACTGAGTTCGAAATCAAGCGTACCAGTCATATCGTCGGCTAGGCGAATATTGGCGTTTTTGACGCTGACTTCACAACAGGAAATAGCAGATGTAATTTCTGCAAGTACGCCCTGGCGGTCTTGGGTAACGATCTTGAGGAAGGCGTTATGTCTTTTTCGGTCTTCACTTTGCTGAGTCCAAACGACTGGAATACGTCGCTCTGGGTCTAGATCTAATGCTCTCGGACAATTTGTCCGGTGAATCGTCACCCCTCTTCCTCTCGTTATAAATCCAACGATATCTTCACCGGGCAAGGGATTACAGCAGCGACTAAAGCTAACAAGACAGTTGTCAAGTCCACCGACTAGAACACCACTAGATGAAGTGGTTTTAGAAATTTGAGGGGGAGGAGTAGATGGGGTCTGTTTTTCTATTTCATCGGCTAATTTTGGTTTTGCGACCTGCTTATCTTCAAAAGCTTTTTCGACGATTTGCTTGGCATTGATGCGTCCGTAGCCTATAGCGATAAAAACATCGTCGATACGACTTTCGCGAGCTGACTTGACAATAGCTTCAATGTCTCCCGTCTTAACCAGCCTATCAAGATTGAAACCTTTTTTGTGAAGCTCCTGCTCAAGCATTTCCTTGCCGATGTTACGGCTTTGCTCTCTTTGCTCACTACGCAGAAAAGAACGGATGCGGTTACGGGCTTTTGATGTCGTGACGAAATTAAGCCAGTCCTTGTTTGGTCTCTGGTTGGAAGAGGTCAAAATCTCGATGATATCACCAGAGTTGAGCTTTGTTCTCAAAGGCGCAATGCGCGAATTGACCTTAGCGCCTATTGTACGGAGGCCAATATCGGTATGGACGGTAAAAGCAAAGTCTA
>CAZBDM010000041.1:0-12298 GCA_964490675.1 uncultured Oligoflexales bacterium | reverse complement strand
GAGCTGTTGCATCGATCGGTAGCTGAATGACATCACCTTTGGGAGTAAATACAAAGATCTCATCGTCAAACAAGTCGACTTTTACAGCTTCTAAAAACTCATTTGGGTCTTTTAGTTCACTTTGCCATTCGACGATCTGTCTAAGCCAGGAGAAGCGGTTGAGGTCAGCTTCGTTCTTCGAATCGAGAGAAGCTTTCTCTTTGTAGGCCCAATGCGCTGCCACACCGAATTCACAAACATTGTGCATTTCTTTGGTGCGAATCTGTATCTCCGCTGGTTCACCGTTCGGGCGGATAACTGTCGTGTGAAGTGACTGATACATGTTAGCTTTTGGCATCGCAACGTAATCTTTAAAGCGTCCTGGCATCGGCTTCCACATCGCGTGAACGACACCTAAAGCTTCGTAACAGTCTTTCACGGAATCGACGATAATGCGAAAGGCAAACAGATCGTGAATATCTTCAAAGGCCAATTGACGATCGACCATTTTCTTGTAGATTGAGAAAAAGTGTTTAGGTCGGCCGTAAACAATTGGATCTTTGAATCCGTATTTACCTAGTTCGTTTTCAATGATTTCTTTAACTTCACCGATGTAGGCTTGTCGCTCTGCCTTTTTGGCAGCAATTTTTCCGCTAATTTCGCGATAGATTTCAAACTTTGTCTCTCGCAGACAAAGATCCTCTAACTCGCTTTTGATCCCATAAATACCAAGACGATTTGCCAATGGCGCATAAATGTCGAGGGTTTCTTGAGCAATCCGAATTCTTTTTTCTATTGCGAGAGAGCCAAGGGTCCTCATGTTGTGCAACCGGTCAGCAAGTTTAACGAGAATAACACGCAAGTCTTTCGCCATGGCAAGAACCATTTTGCGGAAGTTTTCAGCAAGTTTTTCTTGACTCGAACGGAACTTCATTTTGGCAATTTTGGTTAAGCCATCAACAAGTCCAGCAACAACCGGACCGAATTCTTTCTCAATTTCTTCAACAGACGTATCGGTGTCTTCGACAACATCATGCAAAATTGCTGCGATCACCGAAGCGATGTCGACACGGAATTCTGTCAGTATGTTTGCCACAGCCAATGGGTGGGTGATGTACTTTTCGCCAGAGCTTCTCAATTGCCCTTCGTGCTTCCCTTCCGCAAAGCGAAAAGCTTTTTCGATAATGTCAAAAGAAGCTTCGTCAGAAATGTATTTGGATAGACTTTTTTTAAGCTTGTTGAACTCGCCTTCTGGAGTGACAAGCCCGGGGTTGCGCAAGCCACTTACAGAGTTTTGGTTTGATGTCTGGCTTGTTGCCATAATTCAACCTATTACCTAGCCACTCTTAATTGATCTTACCTTCATCTCTTGGATCCAATCCTTTTGATCGAACTCATTAAGCAAGAGTTGACAGTGTTTTATACCCTGATCCGGGCTACACATGCTATCTTTTCGGAATATGACAATATTTTTTAACTCTTTATAGGCAGCTTCTAAGTTGTCGTTAATAATGAAATGAGCAAATTTGTGACCTTCACTTATCTCTTCCCGAGCCGTTAAAAACCGTCTTTCGAGCATTTCTTGTGATTCTGTCCCCCTGGATTTCAACCGTTTCCATAGGGAGTCAATGTCTGGAGGCATGATAAATATCGATTTTGCCTCGGGAATTTTCTTCCTCGCGTAATGCCAGCCCTGAACGTCTATTTCCAAGAGGACATTTCTATCGGACTGTTTGATGCGCTCTACTTCATCAAGGCTAGTGCCGTAAAGGTTTCCAAAGACTTCTGCCCATTCGAGCATTTTGCCTTCTTCGACAGCCTTCTCAAACTCTGAGCGGGATACAAATCGGTAATGTTCACCATCTTTTTCGCCGCTTCGCATGGCTCTCGTGGTGAGACTCACAGACATCGAGATCTGTTGAGGAAATTCCTCAAGCAACCTTCTGTTGAGGGTTGTCTTCCCAACGCCGGAAGGTGCTGAAACTACAAAGATTTGTCTCTGATTTTCCATACTTTCCTAAGTCTTAAGGCTTAAAAGATCTCGTTTATATAAGATTTCGGATGTTTACTCTATATTCTGAATCTGTTGGCGTACTCTTTCAACCGACTGTTTCATATTTAGGCTATGGGGGGAGACATCACTCGACTGCAACTTGCTAGAAAGAGTGTTTACTTCTCGGTGCATTTCTTGACAGAGAAAGTCCAGTTTTCTTCCAACTTTGTCGCCTTGATCCATCAGTTTTAAAAATTCTTCGTGGTGTCCTTTAAACCGAACGAGCTCTTCTTCAACATCTGCTTTATCAGTCAGAATGGCGATTTCAGCGAGAAGGCGGTCTTCTGGGGGTTTAAGGCTATCGCTACCAGTGTTTTCAAGCGATTTGAGGACATTTTCAAGCCGCCGTGTATAGGTGTCATAGACTAACTGTCTGAGATCTTGTACTTTTTCAGAGATCGCAGCACAATCTTTTTCCAAAAGACCGAGTAAATCCTGCAATGCCGCTTTAAGGACCATGCCTTCTTTAAGGCGGGCGCTTTTTACTTGTTCGAGAGCTTTGACTAAGGCCTCTTTTATGGGTGCTCCGTGCAGGTTGATCTGATCTTCTGGGCTCATCAAAGAGCTTTGATTCTTTAACACACCTTCTAAGCGAAAAATTTCAGTGGCTGAGGGGTCTCTTAGAGAAGCAAAGCTGTAAGATACGTTACCTTGCATTTGTTTCTGTAATTGTTCAAAAAGCCCCAGATAATGGTTGATCGCAGCCGGATCAAGCTGAGGAAGGTCTTTAGCTTCTCCAGTCTTTGAAACGTCGATAAAGACGTCGACTTTACCTCTTGCGAGATGGTTTTTAACTGTTTTTATGATTTCAGGCTCGAGTGCGATCAAGCCACGGGGCATACGTGTATTGACTTCAATAAATCGAGAATTGAGGGTTCGGATCTCGCATTGGTAGTGAAACCCTTCACCATCAGATTCGCCAACTCCGTAACCTGTCATACTCGCAATGGACATAAAAAATCTCTTTCTTGTATCGCGGAAAGTTGCGATCAAATCTAAGGTTCAAGATTTTTATGTTATTAACAGGTTTTTATCACTGAAAAAACAGCTTTTATTGAAGAGCTGCTTGGGATCGGGGGGGGGAGAGCGAATTAGTGCCTCTTTTTTCTAATGACAGCCTCTACTTTTGCCAGTTCGACTTCAACAAGAGTCGAATGACCAGCCTTTGCCAAATAGGACGAAAGAATCTCGCGTGCATAGTCTAAGTTGCCTCTTTTACACTGGCTACGGCTCAAGATGACAGCTGCAAGATCGGATAAACTCTCTAAGGTGGAGGAGCTCAAAATTGTTTCGACGGCTTTTTCTGTGCAGTATTTCTCAATGAATCCGCCCGAACAGTATACCTTGTCCTGCTGTTGTGATTTCATAGTTCAGTCCTCTTTAAAACGAGTTACATGGCTAATCGGCAGTTAAGTGAGAACATTCACTATCGACCTTAAGCCGAAAGGCATTTTACCGGATGATTCCCTGACAAACTTGTCTGAAAATGAGATTCAGCGGCGACATAAGAAAATACAGATAGGATCTTCAGCTCAGACCATTTTCATTATTTCTTTGATAGAGTCAAGAACCTTTAGCAAAAACGGTCTATTAAAAAGACCTTACTGTCATTGTCCCCTTAGAAAAACAGCCTGACGGGTGAGCGCTTGCCACTCAGCCTGCCTGTTCTTGAGGCTAAAATTGTGCTGGAAAAACCGTTCTAAGGAAGCGTGACAACTCTCATCGAGGCTGCGAAAAAGGCGTGGCGAAAGACCTGCATACAACTTAAAGCAGCGACAGAAGTGGGCAGAGTCATTGAAACCACAGCTATGAGCGATTTCAGTAAGTGAGACCTCTCGAAAAAGCACGATCGATTGGGAAGCGACCATGGTGCGAAATAACCAAAGCCAACGTATGGGAGTCATGTTCCAATGTGCTTTAAAAATCTCATTGACAGTCCAAGCGCTTCGCCCAACATGCTGACAGAGGTCTTGTAAACAGACTGTCTCGTCAAAATGATCGAGGAAGTAGCTGAGGCATTGTTCATGGATTTTCTTTGATTGCATTTGTCGGTCTCTGATCTTGCTGAAAGATAGACGAGTCTTCTGACTCAGCTATGGTTGAAAGAATGCAAAAGGCATTCCCTCGTTGGCAAGCTGTAAGGCTCTGAAGCTTTTCATTAAAGACCGAACGTTCAAAATAAGGGTGTCCAATATTTAGACAGAGCAAGTGACAATCAGTTAATTACGATGATTGTCTTGCTAAGAAAATCAGACTCTGATCAAATATCCGTTATGAAATTAGGGCCGTTACGACAATCTCTCCCGTTATTATTCGCCACTCAGCTGTTAATGGCCTGCGGTGATCAATTCATTCTGCCTTTGACCGATCAAAACGTTATCATTGCACCAAAAAACGATCCGAGAGCCGAGTCTGAGCCGGGCAGTTACCTTGTCATGTTTAAAAGCGAAGAAGAGCAGACCGCATTTGGTTTTCAGAGTTTTTACAATGAGTACCGATTTCACTATGAGCCTCTCTGGCAACAGTTTTCTGGCGATAGAGGGGTTAAAAATATAGAGTACATCACAGCAGTTGACTTAGCCGTGCCCGACCGTAAGGGGAATAACGATTTTATCGCTCCCCGCTCATTGCAGCTTGCTTGGGATGAATCGGCTCTTGAGCCCCTATACGGAATTCTCACCCAAGTTGATTTCCATTCACCGGAGGAAGCTGAACAAACCCTAAAAAAATGGGAAAGCACCGGACGAATTTGGTACGCCGAGCCCAATTGGATCAGTAAGCTTTATGGGCAGTTTGACGACCTCGCGACCTCATACGAATCAAGTGGTCTTGCTCATATCACTCGATCAAAAATTGCTGAAGCCTTTAAAGTCTTAGCTGATAAAGTAACGGCCGGAGAAACAGACGATACTTTTCTTAGTGACAACTCGCCAACCGTGGCTGTCGTCGACAGTGGTACAGACACTGAACATCCTGCACTAAAAGATAATATTTGGATCAACGATTATCAGGGGCAAGTCCTTTGCACTAATGATGCAAACGGATGTAATACGACCAAGTTCACTAAGGGCTATCTTGGCACCGGGGAGATTCAGCCTTTTGGAACCAGTGGACCTGGGGATCCTTGTCCTGAAGAGGTTGCCCAAGACTGTAAACACGGTACCCACGTTGCGGGCATTATAGCTGGCAAATCTGAAGGGGGCGCCTACGGAGTTTGTCCTTTTTGTAACATTATGACCCTGCAGGTCATTTCAAAAAACAAAGAAGGAAAACCAGGCATTCAAGATTCGGCGATCGTCAGGGCATTTAAGTATATTTCAAACTTTCAAAACCAAGGGCGTCCTTTGGTGCGAATCGTCAACTCCTCCTTTGGAAAGTTTCAACGATCACGCTCGGTCGCCCTGCTTGTCAGACAACTCGGAGATACGCTTGTCATTGGGGCTGCTGGTAATGAGGATACAAACTCAAGGCAGTATCCTGCGGCCCTCGATGCAGCCCTTGCTGTTTCAGCCTTGGATACGCAGGATAAAAAAGCTTCTTTCTCAAATTTTGGCACATGGGTGGATGTTGCAGCTCCAGGGGTTTTGATCTCTTCTGCGATTCCCGGAAGTTCAAGTACAGGTAGGCTATCTGGGACTTCACAAGCTTCACCGATTGTCGCAGGGATAGCTGCCCTTCTCTTCTCGATGAATCCGAATTTTTCGGTAACTGAGGTGAAAGACCGCTTAATGAGAACCGCCGATGGAAGCATCTATAACCCTGACGAGAATGAAGGATTCAACTTCACTCACTACTATTATCCCACTGCATCAGGTAATCTACCCTTGTTAGGAACTGGTATCATCGATGGTGAGGCCGCCTTAAAAGATGTTCCGCAAGCGACGACCTCTGCACAAGTGGCAAGGCGGGTCGAGGGGTTTTGTGGGTCAATCGAAATTCAAAACAACGCAGATTTTCGTTTAAGTGTTTTAGTCATGCTGTTTTTGGTGCCTTTGGTCGTTGGCTCATTGACATATCAAAAGGAGCGCTAGCATGATCGGGATGACTACCGTTTTTCACTTGTTGTCAGGTGTTGCATTAGCCGCTCTTTTCTTTGGTCTTATTAGACTGCAAAAACAGCGCGATCTCCTGCGATCCTTGGTTGACTTAAAGACTTCTCATAAACAAAAAACCATTATGGTCGACTGGCCGCTTAAGTTTGTAAGCAAGGTGGCGGGCGCTTTAAATATTGATTTTTCATCGGACGGTCCGTTATCAACAGCCGGTCCATCAAAGATAAAAACGGCAGCTTTGACGCGGCTTTTTTCTTCTGCTGAGGTTTTACTCATCAGTTTTTCTAAGGATTCTAGGACGCTGAGTTTCCACGTTGCGAAAGAACAAGAAAATACTGAGCAGCTCGCTCAGCAACTCACAAAAGACCTTGCTGTTTCGTGTAAAATAGTGGTCCAATAATTATCAGTGACAGAAGAGCTTGCTAGGAGATGACATGTTTTCTCGATTGAATAAGATGATAGCTGTGGCGGTTTTGTTGAGCGCTTCATTGCTTGGCTGCCAAACCCTCAATAAGGATGATGACTCCAATAAACCACCCCAAATTACCAAAGAAATGCCTCTTGACGAAGTGATCGATGCAGCGGTGAGATTTGGGGGTCAAACGATGTCGTCTGCTAAAAAGGAAATATCACGGCGGGGACAGTGGGCTGAAACCAGCCGAAAGACGAGGCAGCTCCTCGATGACAAACAAGACGAGTGGAACACGTCGGCAATGATTAATGGGATCAATCTTTATATAGGGAGTGCACCGCAAAATCCCGATCAGCTTTTTAAGAATCTTGTTCGATCAGATAAGCCTGTTGTGAGGCAATTGGCTTGGCATGTTGCCAGTGTATTGAGTTCGGATGTCATGGCAAAGGCCGCCGAAGAAGAATTGACCAGGTTGGTCAAAAGAGGATCGATGCAGGGTGAGTATTTTCCTCAGCTTGCCCGTGCAATCGCTAGCAATGGACTGAAAGACTCTTATTCTATTCTTCGCGAAGGGCTTTTTGTGACTCACAGTGATGCCTACTCGGAAGCAATGATGGCTATCAATCCCGTGCAAGCTTCAGAAGATTTTCTCCATTATCTGTCAACAGTCCCGGTTGAAGAGTTAAGGCAAATCACTATTACTTCGATCAACGTCTATACGTCGCTCGGTATTCTTAGACATATGCTGGGCTACCAGGCTTCGGTTACTCACCCTAAGTTCCAACATCTTTTTCTTTATTCAATTTCACGAAATGTAGCTCTAAAAAATATTGCTCGCGAGGTTATTGAAACTTACGTTCCACAGCACAAGGAATACTTGGCAATCGTGCTAGCAAGAATGCCAACATGGATTCAGCTTGCTTATGTGGAAGGCTCAAGGCATCGCATGACGCCGGTAGCGAGGAGGCTTCTCAGTGAGTTGAAGAGGGTTACTCCTGAAAAAGCCGTGGTTGACGAACTAAAATCAATCCGCCTCTAGAAACTTTAGGGTTTCTGTTTCACATTTCTTGGAGAGAAACGTCGTATAGTGCGTTTCTCTTTTGAGCTTAAGTAATTTTACATGACTTGAAGCTTTCTGTAGAATTTCTCCATCACTTATAGGAGAGATCCGGTCAAGGCCTCCGTAGACTAATAATGTGGGCGTTTTGACTTTTTTAGCTACGTTTTCGAGATCAAGGCTTTTGATGATTTCAGCGACTAATGTGACATATTCAAAACTGGTGGTTTCTTTTTGAGAAGTCGGATCCATTCTAATCGGAAAGAGATTACGCTTATAAGATCCGACAGCTGGAATCATATTAAGGAGTCCAAAAGATCTAACTTGTCGCAATAATGATTGATTGGTGAGTGCCCAAAGCTCTGTCGCGTAGCTCTTACCTACAGCAATTTCTTGGACGGGAATACTAACAAGAACCATTTTTGACAGTTGATCGCTTAGCTTATTGGCCGAAAAAAGGCTGAGAGCGCCTCCTAAGCTTTGGGCGACGAGATACTGCTTTTTGTAATGACCTGTCCGTTGAGCTTCTTGCCATGCTTGCTCCACCGACGTTTTTATGTGTTGACAGTGAAGAATAGTAGAACTAAAGGCACCATGACCGTCTAGGTCGAAAGCAAAGATCTCATAACCCCGTTTTAAAACGACTTGGAAGAATGACAACTGTGGGAAAAGTGCGTCATTTCCTGTTGCATGAACAAAGACGACCCTGCCTTTAGGGTTCTTAGGAATCATTCGCCAGGCATTAACAAAGCCGCCCCTTTGCCAACGAAGGTAGCCATCGTTATAAAGTTTTATGTAGTGATGATCACACCAATTTCTTAAAATTTTTAGCAAACTACCTGATGCCATTGACGGAGATCTCGCTGGATTAAGTTGACCAAGATATTGTTAACCTTTAACTTATAATACTGTATTGAAAAATTAAGGCCGAGATAAATGTCAGTTTGTAGCGATAAACAAATAGAAGTTTATTTGCAACGGTACGGTTGGACTTACGAAAGTCTAGGTCATAACCGCTGGGTGACCGGCTGGTCTAATCATGACAGAACTTACAATCTAAGTGTGACTTTATCCGATACTTTTGTCTGTTTTGAGGTGAGTCCACTGCTTGATATCGACATCGTTTGGGAGCAGTGGCCTGAAGTTCTCAAAGGCCTTCATGAACTGAATGACCGCTGTCAATTTGTAAAGTTGCTGATTACGGATCAGGGTAAAGTTTTTCTTTCCGCGCATTCTTTGCGGGCGGGGTTTGATTTCGATCAGTTAAAAACGATAATCGGTATTATCGCTTACTACGCCGATTCTCTCTACGAAGAAGTGATCGATCTTCTTAGAAACGCCGGTTTTAACACTCATTATATTTCACCCTTTCTTACTTGAATCTTTCCTTTTTTTGCTTGTTTTTTGATAACAAGCAAATGCGTCTCTTAACATTTTTATCAAAATTTACCGATGCCTTATAGACTGAAAAGAAAAAAGTTTGTTATGGGTTTAGAGCTTGTCTGATGAACTAAGAAAAAATATTCCTGAGGTCTTAGGACACTACCGCATTATTGAAGAAGTCGGTACGGGAGGTCTAGGGCGCGTTTTTCGAGCTATTGACGAAAACAATGGGCGTACCGTCGCGATTAAAGTACTGCATGACAAGTTTGCTCTTAATCAAAAGTTTTTAGGGATTTTTCACCGAGAACTTTTAATTATGTCAGGCCTTCATCATAAGCATATCGTCAGTTATCTTGATAGTGCCTTTGAACCACCCAACTGTTATATCGTAACAGAGTTTGTTGAGGGCTGGTCAGGTCATACGTTCCGCAAAATGGTTGAAAAGGTTCCGCCATTAGTAGGTCTTTCGATTGCTATCGACATGCTCCAAGGGATCGATCATTTACACCTTCACGATACCATTCATTCAGACCTTTCTGCTGCGAATTACATGCTCGACAAAGAAGGACGGGTGTATGTCACTGATTTTGGACTGTCTTGTCAGATGCAGGTTGAAGACTATAAGAATTATCAGGTAGGAACACCTGGTTATTATTCTCCCGAGCACATTACTGATTCGCCGATGAGCCCTCAAACAGATCTTTATTGTGCTGGGCTTATTCTATTTGAGTTGATCACAGGAGAGAAAGCCGTACCAGCTCTCAACGATCGCCATAAAATTCTCGATCACATGAAGCGCATTGATTTCAAAAAAATTCAGTTCAAAGATCGCAAAATGACAAGTCTTCTAAGAAAGCTTCTTAAAGGATCTTTACAAATCAATCCTAATCGCAGAATTAACTCTGCAGATCAAATGATGTTTAAATGCTACGAAATTTTAAAAAGATATAAAATTCGCTACGCCCGCCATGCGATTAAAAAATATCTAGTCGATAGACGCCTTGCCAAAGGGCCGTTTTCTGGTATTGACCAAGACATCTACCAAGGTCTTGATATGGAAAGCGATGACAAAGTCGAAATCATCTCTAGCTTCTAGTGACTGGTGACTTTATAGCGGGCAAGGTACCAGGTTTGGATTTCGGTATCGCATACGGGTTCCTCATGATTGACCGAATGTCTCTCGATAATCACAATGCCCTTGTCAAGGCAATCGGTGATTTTTTTCAATTCAATCGGCAAATATCCGGGAAGGCGAGGAGGGAAAAGCTTTGAGCTGATCAGCCAAAAACCGCCTTGGGAAACAATCTTGTCTTTGCCTATCTGACTGAATTCACTACGTCTTAAAAACTCTGAAGGACGAGTGATACCCGGCCACTGATTGATGTCTTCCCTCTTACTATAAAACCTCAGCATTCCGACAAGTTGATAACGATCGGCGAAAACAGGAGCATCAAGGTCATCGATGATTTCCGCTAGCTGCTTATAACCATGAGTTTCCAAGAGGATACGGTCTCTATGAGCAGGAGTCGAAAGGAAAGGATTATTGGCGTGCACTGTGACCGCAGCGATCAAAAGAAAGTGAGTCAGTGAAATAGCAACAAGCACCTTGTTTGATATTTTCCTTGCAAAAAACACTGCAAGCAAAGGTGAAGCTCCAACGAGATACATCGCCGACCAGTTCGCTTCCACTTTTCCTTTTAACACAAATAGTCCGAAAAATAGGATCGGAAACAAACTCGCTGCAGTTAACAAGGGTTTAACGGCTGGATCAATCGTCTTAATATCAGACTCTCTTCTCTTTCTTAGAGCCAATGCTAAAGCGAAGATCATCGGAAAAAGGAACGATCCCCATAGACCGAGTTGGCCACCAATAAAATCGCCAAAACGCGTCAAGACAACTTCTGCGTATGTGGGAGGTTTTTCTTCTTCAACTTCTTCAGTGACGATCTCCTCAGCCGTTTCTTCTTCCTCTTCTTGTTCAGGCTCAGGCGGTGGAATAAAGGCTTTAGCAAGATTATGTTCGACACCTTCCTCTATAAAACTGAGAGGGCGCGGGTGTTGCGATTTGATCATTTCACCGAGTTCGGAGGCGAAGCGGTGACGCAATTGAAACTTAAAGCTGATCCAATCGTTCTGGCTATTCCAGTGAAAATGCGGCAAAGCAACGAGGATCGCGACGATTCCGCCGGCATAAGGCCAGGGGCTTGCGAGGGCCTTACGATCACCTCTGATCAGTCCCCAAAGAAAGACGGGTCCAATGAGCACGATGGTGTATTTCGATAAAATCCCAATACCGCATGCAATCCCTGCAAGGAGCCATCTTTTGCGTTCTCCTTTCAGGGCACGCGCTGATTCGTAGAGAGCCCACGTCCAAGCAAAAACAATGATTACATCGGGAGTCGTGAGAATTCCGGCCAGGATGGCGGCAATGTTGAGTTGGCCGAGAATCATACCAGTTAACCAAGAGCGCTTTTCTGTCAGTCCACAAACGACCAAAAACTTCGCAAAGATAAACATCGTCAATGCGGCTGTTAAGATACTTCCTAACCTGACAAAAAGGCTCGAATGATCGATAAAAAACTGGCCTATCGTAAGAAATGCAATGGCTGGAGGATGGTCAAAATAACCCCAATCTAAGGCATCAGCCCATGAGGCATAATAGGCTTCATCGAGAGTTAAGGGAGTGAGGCCAGCAATAAGCACACGAAAAAC
The DNA here is from genome assembly GCA_964490675.1 of uncultured Oligoflexales bacterium. Taxonomy (GTDB): domain Bacteria; phylum Bdellovibrionota_B; class Oligoflexia; order Oligoflexales; family JAWKNZ01; genus CAZBDM01. The sequence continues at coordinate 650 of CAZBDM010000041.1, read as the reverse complement.
GCTCACTAAGGCCACAATAACGATGGTATCTTTGAGAAATTTAAACTTATCTTTAGCCGGTTTTTCAGGCATTCATTGTGCTCATCATTTTATTTAATCGCTGCACAAGCATCGACTGTCTCTTGAGACTAGGCTGATTGCTTGCTGCATAGGCTAAGGCTTTTTTGCTTCCGACAAATACTGCTAACTTCTTAGCCCGGGTTAACCCCGTGTAAATGAGGTTTCTTTGTAGCATGACATAGTGCTGCATACTAATGGGAATCACGACGACTGGAAACTCGCTACCTTGGGACTTGTGGATGGTAATCGCATAGGCAAGTTTTAAGTCAGAAGCCTGTTCTTCGTCATATTTTACGGTTCGTTCGTTAAAGTTAACTGTCATGCTACCGTCTTCGATACCCGCATCTTCGACAAATCCAATATCACCATTAAACACGGCCAGATCGTAATTATTGCTGTTTTGAATGACTTTGTCGCTTCTTCTGAGAATGAAGTTCTTTCTCTTAAGTTCAGCTTTACCTCTAGCAGCAGGGTTTAATAGATTTTGTAAGTCTTCGTTAAGCTGCTGAGTACCGAGTTCACCACGATTCATCGGGGTGAGAATTTGAATATCTGTCGTCGGGTTCCAACCGCCTCTTGGGAGGAGTTCA
>CAZBDM010000040.1:9800-15590 GCA_964490675.1 uncultured Oligoflexales bacterium | reverse complement strand
ATAGATAAACTACCTCTTCAGCATCGTATTTTTCGATGGTGATTTTCCTGGGTAAGTTTTCCTATCTGAAATCATTAGGGAATAATCTTATCTGATTGAAAGATTTTATTTGATCGATAGATATAAAGTATTATATCTGTTTTATTAATGTTGAACTTTGCTAATTTGTAAGAATTGTCTTTCGTGAAGGAGTGAATTGACTTGCCTATTGAAGCATTACCAACCTATGTGACCGCGATTTTGTTCGTTATTGCCCTCGCTGCTTTGGTGAAAGGAGCGGATTGGTTTGTGAGTGGCGCCTCTTCCTTAGCAAGAAGACTTGGCACTTCTCAACTCGTGATCGGCTTAACGGTTGTCTCCCTTGGTACTTCAGCTCCTGAGCTTGCGGTCAGTATTTTTGCAAGTTTAAACGGCTCGGGCAGCATTGCCCTAGGCAATGTTGTGGGTTCAAACATTTTTAATTTAGGCTTTATACTCGCCATGTGTGCGATCGCTGTTCCTCTTAAAGTTGAGAAAAAAGTTCTTTATCGGGATACTTTTTTTCTCATTGGCAGCTCCGTAGTGCTGCTCGCTATGATTGCTTGGGACCTTGAGCTAGCTAGATGGGAAGGGTTGCTGCTGTTATCCGGGCTTGTCATTTATCTAAGTTGGTTGGCACTAAAGAGCCCCAAAGAGCTGATATCTCCAGATGATGGTGACGATCAAGAAGAGATCATGAACCGTCAAAAGACCTTCTTTTTTCTCGCCATCGGCCTGGCCTCACTGCTGCTGGGCTCAAGACTCGTCGTCGATATTGCTAGCCACGTTGCAACTGAACTGGGAGTTACGGAATGGCTGATTGGCGTGACCATTGTCGCAGTAGGAACCTCATTGCCAGAAGTGCTAACAGCAGCCACTAGCATCATCAAGAAAAAAGTCGATCTTGGCATAGGAAGCCTTATTGGTTCTGACATTTTTAACATCGTTGGTGTACTAGGAATCACAGCTATCGTTAAACCCTTCACCACTGAGCAGATCGCTGTCAACCAACTTATTTTTTTAATCGGTGCAATCGTCTTAATGGCTGTTTTTTTGAGAACCGGATGGGTTCTCAGCCGGCGGGAAGGCTTCGCTCTATTTGGCATCGCTTTAGCACGCTACCTTACAGAAATATTCTAGGACAGCATCTTTGATGGACTAAAATCTTTAAGAAGCGATTGAGCGATTGGATTCTGCACCAATCGATGAGAGCTAATCAACCAAAGGTTTTCGTGACAAATAGGCGTATCACTGAGACGAACGAGATGACCGGTTCTGAGTTCTTTTTCACACGCGAGAAGAGGTAAAGCTGTAACCCCATGACCATCGATGGCGAGCATCTTCTGCAGCTCTAAATCATCGACTTCAGCGATGATTTCAGGCTGAATATTCTTGATCCGAAAATGATCAAGTATTTCAGATCTAATCGGACTATGCTCACCAGGCATGATAAAAGGCTGATCATTGATCGAACGAGGAAAGCCTTCACGTAAACTGAGTAGATTTGGCTCTGAGACAAAAACCACCTCAAGTTCTCCAATGAGCTTTGCGTGAAAGCGCCCCTTGCTTCCTTCAGTCAGTGGCTTGTCATTAGCAAAAATGAGATCGATTGAGTGATCTGTCAGTTTATTCATCAGTGAAGACAAAGATTCTTCGACAATCGTCACTTTCGCTTTGTATTTATCAACAACAAATTTAATCAACGATCGGCTTAAGACCTTAGGAATCGAATCCATAATGCCTACATTGAGAGAGGCTTGTAATAGATTCTCAAAACGCCCGAGAGAATCTCTCAGTTCTTCTCCCAATGAAAAGATCTCATGGGCGTACTCGAAGACCTTTTTGCCAACATCGGTCAGAATTAACTTTCGGTTTTTCCGTTCAAAAAGCTTGTAACCTATCGATTCCTCAAACTGCTTGAGTTGCGCACTGAGCGTCGACTGAGCAAGACGAAGCTTCTTCGTTGCTTCAGTGACTCCGCCTTCACTGGCAATGACGTAAAAGTAATAAAGGTGGTGGTAATTGAGCCATTGCATAGAAATCTCCTCATCCATAAATTAGATGCATTTCTATTTTTATATCTATTTTACAAAAAGATCAACTTTGACGAAAATTTTAATACTGCAGCTGCAAGCATCATCGCTCGTTGCAGTGGAAGCTGTCTCTCAGGTGGCTATGTCCTCAATATCCTGCCAATCTGCCCACCCCAGCTCTGCAACCGTCCTCATACTTATTTAGAGCAGCCACCTGAGAAGAACCTAGTCATCGGCACCACTCGTCTCATCCGCCAAAAATTTTCACACCCACACATTGGATATACGACTGGATTGGATTATGAAAGGACCCCCTCAGCCCTCATGATTCCTTATCAATCGCTTGATTCAGATGATGAGTCTCCGATGCAAAGATCTTTTGTCCTCGATGCGAAGGACTTTAAAGGTGGTTTCATTATCGTTTTCGATTGACGGCTTCCTCCAGATGAAGAAAAGAACTTTTCGCTAAAGTTTCGATAAACAAGCGGCATGAAACGGACCGCTTGCTCGCTATTGCTCTCATTATTTCCCATGAGCTGCTAACGCCAGAGTTTCAGGAAATGCCCAGCTTTGATGAGTAAAAGCTGCTGTAAAGGCTCTGTCTAGATCTACAATCAAGTCCTCACAAGCTTCAAGTCCAATACTGATGCGAACAAGCCCGTCGCTAATGCCATGTCTTCTACGTTCTCTCGTATCATAGCTTGCATGTGACATAGACGCCGGATGCTCAATCAGCGACTCGACAGCTCCCAGACTGACAGCAAGCCTGAAGAGCCTGCAATGCGACACCGCCCGCTTGGCCACCTCAAAGCCTTCATGGAGCTCGAAGCTCATCACCCCACCAAAACCACCTTTCAACTGCTTGAGCGCTAAGTCGTGTTGTTCATGACTGACAAGGCCGGGATAAAAAACTCTTTTAACGTAGGGATGATTTTCAAGAAAACGCGCAATCTCAAGAGCATTGCGGCATTGTTCTTTCACCCGCACAGCTAAAGTCTTTATTCCTCTCGAACAGAGAAAAGCATCCATCGCACCGAGGGTTGCACCGCTGGCATTCTGAATAAAGTAAAGCTCCTCATAGAGTTCTTTATCTTTAACAGTAACCACTCCACCGAGTAAGTCACTATGACCACCAAGATACTTCGTCGCCGAATGGACAACAATATCAGCTCCGAGCGTCAGGGGCTGCGTGAGGACAGGTGTTGCAAAGGTATTATCAACGGCTAACAGCGCATTATACTTCTTGGCAATGGCGGCACACGCTTCGATATCGATAAGACTAAGAAGCGGATTTCCTGGGTTTTCAATCCAAATCAGTTTCGTTTTAGCAGTCACCGCCTTTTCAAAAGCTTCACTTGATCCACCACTAACGAGACAAATATCAATGCCACTTCTCTTTAAAATCTTGTGAAATAACCGGTAAGTCCCTCCGTAAATGTCAGCAGAAGCAACGATCTGATCGCCTGCAGAAAGCAGCATCGAAACCCCATGAATGGCAGCCATTCCTGAACTATATGCCAAGCTATGACCACCGCCTTCCAGGGCTGCCACTGTTTCCTGGAGATTGTCGCGGGTCGGGTTACCACTGCGCGAATAATCATACTTACCCCAATCACCGGCAGCTTTTTGAGCGAAGGTAGAAGAAAAATAGACGGGAGGAACCACCGCACCGGTGGTTTCGCAAGGTTTTTGTCCGACATGAATCGCCTGGGTTTGAAACTGATAACTTTTATCTTTAAAAAATGTCATGAAAGTGCCCCTCATCGTATATTTAGATGGCATCTAATGCTTGTTTGAAATCTTCAATCAGATCGTCTGTATCTTCGGTACCAAGCGCCACCCGAACCATACCGTCAGAGATTCCAAACGATTGACGCTCCTCAGCACTGAACTTGTAATAGGACATCAAAAGAGGCTGCTCGATAAGCGATTCGACACCCCCTAAACTTGGCGCTATACGCGCAATCTTAACCTTATCAACGACCGTAGTCGCAGGGTAACGCCCGCCGTCCACCTCAAAGCTGACCAGCCCACCGTAACCGCTCATGAATGACTTAGCAAAACCATGGGAAGCGTGTTCCTCAAGACCAGGATAGAATACTTTCGAGACTTTACGGCGCCCCTGTAAAAATGCCGCCAAGGCCGCACCATTACGATTATGCTGGGCCATACGCAGAGCGAATGTTTTAAGCCCTCTCTGTAAGAGATAATTGTTATGAGCCGTCGAAACACAGCCGCTAAGCCCCCTTAAATATCGCACGTCAGCGAGTTTTTCTTGATCACCAATAACCACTCCAGCAAGAAGATCGTTGTGACCACCGAGGTATTTAGTTGCCGAGTGAATCACATAATCAATGCCTATTTTGAGCGGTTGCAGGTTGTAGGGAGTCGCTAGGGTGCTATCAATGGCGATTTCGAGTCCATGTCTTTTTGCAATATGAGCGACGCTTTCTATATCGATGACGCTAAGCCGAGGGTTGGTCGGAACCTCAGAAAAGATAAGCTTGGTCTTTGGCGAAATTGCCGCTTCAAGAGCCTTCGTATCAGCTGTTGGCACAATAACAGTCTTGATACCAAATCGACTGAGATGATTTTTGGCGAACTCCCTTGTGCGATGATAACATTCATCGGTAAGAATGAGCTCATCTCCAGCCGACAGTTTTGCCAGGAAGAGGCTACTTATTGCCGCCATGCCACTAGCAGTCAAGACGGCGGATTCACCACCTTCAAGAGCCGCCAATTTATCTTCGACAACCCTCTGATTAGGCGAGCTATAGCGACAGTATTCATGTCGCTCTTGGTCATTTTCGAGAAAGTCAATAAGATCATCGCTGCTATTAAAAGAAAAAGTGGATGCACATTGGATGGAGTCGGTCACCGCGCCTGATGGCTTTTGACGTGCCTCTCCCGCATGAATAGCGACGGTAGAAAATCCTGCTTTTTTGGACATGCTCAAGGTCTCCCATAGGTTACAACAATGGGATCGCTTGATTTTGCAAAAAAAAAACGCAGCACGAAGGCTGCGGCTTGTTTAGCTTGTTATGCCTCCTATTTGGAGACAGGCACTTAGCAGTTATGGCTGCAAATTGCCGCAAATCCCATTGGTCAACTTCTAGGATAGCTCCTCAACAAAAGCAAGTCAAAAATCGAGCTTATAAATTTTTTTAAGATTTCTCACTCGTGGCAATGGGAAGATCAGGTTGGCGACTCCAGTCACTCCATGATCCTGCATAAAGTCTTGCTTTACCCAGACCTGCATGCTCCATAGCGAGGATATTGTGACAGGCCATGACTCCAGAACCACAATAAAAGACCACTTCTTTTGGGTTCACATCACCGACGAGTGCGCTGAATTGTTCTTTTAGCTCCGCCCTTTCTCTAAAGAGCATATTCTCGTCAAGATTTTCGAGAAAGTAACGGTTTTTGGCACCCGGTATATGACCAGCTTTTGGATCACGCTTTTCAAACAGTCCCGCGTAACGATCTGGCTCACGACTATCGACGATAAGAGGAGCTTTGAGAACCTCGTCGCGCTCGATCATACTCAATGCTTTGGGAGCCCCTTGAAAAGGATCACTCTTGTGACTTTCCACGCCGCTTGCTGTTGGGCAGCGCAAATGAATCCAGCGATCCATACCACCATTTAAAACAGCTACTTTACGATGACCCATGTAATGTAGGAGCCACCATAAACGTGCTGCAAAACCCCCATGGTTTTGATCGTAGGCAATGACTTGAT
>CAZBDM010000040.1:0-9790 GCA_964490675.1 uncultured Oligoflexales bacterium | reverse complement strand
TAATACCAAGCTGACAAAATACTTTACGCAACCTTTCAGGAGACGGCACTGGATGTCTTCCTTGATCTTCAATATCTAAATCACTGAGATCCGATTCAAGATGTGCGTAAATCGCACCAGGGATGTGGGAAGCCTTATAGGTTTCAAATCCGCTTTCAGGATGGTCTAAATCAAATCGACAATCGATCAGCCGCAACGGTTTATCGTCGTTCATCAATCGCTGAAGGTCTTCTGCATTAATCAGGCTGGTATAGATTCGGTCCACACACCCACCAAATAACTCATGTTAATGTCTCGTTTAAGAAACATTAACATTGTTACTTGCTAGGAAAAAGGATTATCTACCGAGTAGGCTGACGATTTTTGCATCTTTCAAGGCATCTTGATAGCTGATCTTCTTTCCATTGACTTCGATGATCTTGCTCACAAGTCGAATCCCGTGACTGTAATCTGCATATTCAGCTCCATGGACAGTACTTAGTGGCTGAATAGGACGTGCGTTAAGTCTGTGCCAGCCATAGATAGCGATGCGGTTTGGTTGTTTTTCCAAAACGCGACTCATCACGACATCTTTTTTGTGACCAGCGATAAGCTTGCCAAGACTTTCTTCAGGAAGTTGACTATTGATCATATGGTTATGACGAAGATAGTAACCATTACTGGTCATCTCTCTGGTTGGTGGTAACGGCTGTGGTTTGAGCTTGATCTCAGAATTTTTGTAGATTAAATCGACCATTTTTTTCGTTGGAAGTACGGTATCAAAGTGCTTATTGATCTTATCAGCCGTGAAGAGATTCATTGGGATCCGAACGAAGTCTTGGTCATTGCCGATTGATAGGTAATCGGGAGTGACCCAAAATTTTACTGTTGTTCGACCATCCTTTGAACTCACTTTGATTTCTTTTAGGTCTCTGAGAAACTCGGGAGTATTGCCTGCAACGATTTGTTGGTAAATGGCGTGCTCTCTTTGCTGGCCAGAAAGCCCAGCACTGTATTCGATAAACTGTCGCCCCGTCATGGCATTGACCGACCGAACCGGCATTTCAATCATGACCTCTTTTACATCTTTGATTTGTGGTCTTTGAAAGGCTTCTTTGTTGATCGGCGTTAAGGCTGCCAGCTTCACTTTTGGTCGCAAACTTTTCAACTCGAAAGCTTCAGAAGTATTGCCTGAGATCATACCTTGCGTCGTGTGCGATGTTAAAAACAATGAACTTAACATAACAGAAACGACAACGTTACTACGTTTTTTCATTCCCCGTACTCCCCTTAAAAGTTCAATATCAACAGTTAACAGCTACAACGGGACGCAAATTAAACGAAGTGTGTTGCCAAGTGTGTGTCTGTCTAAAATGCGTCAATACTTTGCCTTTTTAAGTGCAATTCCCATACCTATTTTGACGGTTTTTTTTTGGCGTTTTTTTGAGGAGTTAATGATGAGGGGGGTGTTTAAGGATTTGACAAACAGGTGTTTTCGTCAAACCCCTATACAGCATACTTACGAATCATTCGCAATTATGAGGCGAGTTTTCCTCTCACGTAATGATTATATAGTCAACTTTTTCAGCAGCTTACAATCAGCCAACTTTCTTGAATAAAGACTTCACATCCTTCAGTTTCATTGATTTCTTATCTGTTGGAAAAGAGTCACTTGAAGATTGACTATCGTTTCGTGATTCGCCTTGCAAAACTTGCTTGCGTCCGGAAACAAGATGGTCGACCGAAGTCGCGAGCGCATTCAACCTCATACTTTGGTCTTTAAGATTTGTTGCCAAATCTGAAACCCGATTGGCCCCTTGTGCCTGCTGTTGGGTGCCGCGATCGATTTCACTAAAAGTATTTTTAACCTTATTAACACCAATCTTTTGTTCACTACCAGCGTCGGCCACCCCTTTGATCTGCTCACCGATGTCTGATACTTGATCGGCAATTTCGAGGAAAGACTCAGCCACTTCGCGTGTGATGGACTCGCCGACACTCACTGTTCTTAGATTGGTTTCAACAAATTCTTGGACCTTCTTACGACCTTCGTCGATCATCGCCCGGATATCCGAAGCGGCTTGACCACTGATTTGAGCAAGCTTTCCAACTTCTTCAGCAACAACCGAAAACCCACGTCCTTGTTGGCCAGCACGCATCGCTTCAATCGAAGCATTAACCGCAAGAAGCTGGGTTTTAAAAACAATATCATTGATAACAGTTGTCTTACCGGCAATATCCTCAATAACGTTACTGATTTCTTTAAGGCTTTGGTTAGAGCGAGCGATTTCGTCCATCGAACTTTTGAGGCGCGACATCGAGTCGGTTGATCGTTTGACTTTCTTATCAACAAACTCAGTTTTCTCTGCAACTGAGGCCGTTTGCTGCGAGGTACGTTCAATCATACTAGAAATTTCAACAACAGCTGATGCGTTACCTTGTACTGCATTGGCTTGGTTGTCAGAGGTCTTAGCCATTCGCTGACTGGAGTTGGCAAGTTGCTCTGAAACGCTAGAAAGTTGATATGAGCTTTCTTTTAACTTATTGGTGCTCTCTTCGATCGGTTGCGCGATGCCACGTCCGACAAAATAGCCAAATGCTGAGGTAATAACACCAGTAAGCAATCCTATAACGAGCAAGATCCAACCTAAAAGATTGCTTTCCTTTTGAATCTCAGCCATCGACTTTTCTGCAATCAGTGCCCAACGTGCCCCAAAGACTTCAAACGGACGGTAGGCAATAAAGGCTTCGACTCCCTGATGGTTATCAAAGACTCCGACACCTCCATCTCCGTTAATCGCTGATTTGATATAGTCCGTTTTAAGGCGATCGCCGACGTCGTTACGATAAGAATTAACAACGCTGAAGTTCTTTTTATCCAAATGGGAATCAGAGCGCATTCGATAATCAGTACCAACAATAAAAGCATCGCCAGTCTCGCCCATACCTTCGCGCTCAGCCATAACAGCGTTGACCCGGTCGATCGGCATTTGAAAGATCAACACCGCTTCAGTTTTGCCGTTCACAATAATGGGAGATGCGATAAAACTAGCCGGCGCATCGTAGGAAGGACGGTAACTTTCAAAATCTACAAAATGATAGCTTCCTGGTTTGCCACCGAGTTTTGCTTTCTTAAAGACGCGGGCAAAATTTGTCTTCGCATAGGGACCTGTCATCAGAGACGTACCATAGTCGAGTTCTTTAAATACCGAGTAGATGATATGTCCGTTATCAGCATCAACGATGAAGATGTCATAATAGCCAAACTTTTTCAGGTAATCTCTAATGATCGGATGGACTTCCGCGTGTTCTTTAGCGTAGGTATCGTTGATGGCCGCGGCGTCTAAACTATCTTTGCTACCAAGTGGATTTGAGTTGGCAAAAATGTAGTGATACTGTGCGACGATAGCCTCATCACTAAGGCCTTCGACCATGTAGTCTAGATTGACATTATTTTTGTTTTGATTGCTGTATTCCTTTGCAAAGTCACCGTAATAATAATTGGAAAGCTTTTCTTTCATCTCTGGAATAGAAAGATCGCTGGCAAACTTTTGTTGGTAAAAAGACCCTTTAAACTTAACGGCGGCCTCGACAATCATTTTGTTCTGGGCATAGGTTGTGATCTGGTTTTTAATTGTTTCAAAATAATTGTCGATGGCGATTTTCTTGTTAGCAAGGATCGTTACAAGCTCGACTTTGGCTGCGCCTTTAAGAGAGTATGCACTTAAGTAGTAAGCGACTCCTCCCATGAAACAAAGCGGAATGAGCCCAATAAGTAAAAACTGGACGACAATACGTTTTTGAAGAGACAAGTGACTGAGCTTCACAACCTTACTCCAAGTTTGAATGAATCGACTATGCAAGGTGGGGATCGGTGAAAAAGGCTATCGGTGTAACTAGGATTTAGATTCTTTGTGAAAATTAAAGTTGTCTTAACGGGGGGGGGGGAGTAACAAACCACTAATAAAACGCTAAAAAGTGAGAAGAATCAAAGAAAAACAAAAAAGATATCTAAATAGGATTTTTCAGAGCGGCTTTCAAGGGCTCCTCCCCTTTCCAAACTGGAAAATCTCATTCCTTGAAAGCCGCATTGGCTGGTCGGTCAGCGTTTTAACACATTGTACGATCTTAGCAACCGCAAAAAATAAATTTTGCTAAAAAAAACTGCATGTTTTCTTAGAAAACAAAAATTCATAAAGCATTTTGTTTTCTTACGTCGGCCAAAACGGCATAGACTCAAAGAGAAGAAAACCACCTGAAAACCACTTTGAAAACAACTGCTTTATGATTGATCAGTCTTTGAAGAAGTCCGGAGTGACATGTTCCATAAAACGCGAAAGACTTTGGACCATCTGACCGTTTCCGCCGACCTCACTCATGGCTCCGCTTGGTTTATCGGCCCAGGCCATCATATCGAGGTGGGCCCATTTCATATCACCGACAAAACGCTCAAGAAAGAGCGCCGCTGTGATTCCCCCCCCATAAGGAACTGCAGCACAGTTGGTCATATCAGCAACGTGTGATTTCAAATAGCCTAGATACTCATGAGCCAACGGCAAACGCCAGACAGGGTCTGAAACTTTCTGACCAGCTTTGACAATCGCATCAGCCAAATGATCATCGTTACTAAAGAGCCCAGCAAACATCGTTCCGATACCGACTCTCACGGCACCTGTTAATGTAGCACAGTCGATCAACGCAACAGGTTTGTCGGCTGCTTTTTGATTGATGGCAACATCGATAGCATCACCTAGAACAAGCCTCCCTTCAGCATCGGTGTTATGGATCTCGACCTTGGTGCCTTTGCGTGACTGCAAAATATCTCCAGGCCTGAAGGAATGACCGTCGACGCTATTTTCAGACATCGCCAACCAAAAATCGCAGGGAATCTTTAAACCACTTGCTTCCACCCACCATGCAAGAGCGGCTATGGAAGCAGAGCCACCCATGTCTTTTTTCATGTGGCGCATGTACTGCGAGGGTTTGATATCGAGACCACCAGTATCGAAAGTCACCCCTTTACCGACGAAAGCGATCGGCTGTTTAAACTTACTCCGCTGTTTAGGGCGGTATTTAATGTGAACAAGTCGTGGTTTGTGAGGCGACCCTTGACCAACAGCGAGGATCATACCGCACTTTTCCTTGGCCAGGCGGGCTTCCTGCCAGATATCTACTTTCGATGTTTGTGAACCTTGGAAGAGCGTGCGCATTTCTTGCGCGAAACTTTCCGGGTGAAGCTCTCCAGCAGGCACGTTAACCAGGTGTCTGGCGAGATTGACTGCTAATCCCAACTTACCAGCTTTTTTAATAAGAGCGGCTTCGGCACCCTCGACATGAATGAGGGGAAGAGTTAATTTTTCTTTCGCACGAACTCTTTTAAAGCGATAAACTCCGACCTCAAGCCCAGTCATCGCACCGTACACCTGGTCCTCAGTAACGCGTACAAACTCAATGAAAAGCTTATTAAGGTTGTAATCAACGATTCCTGAAACAAGACTCCCCATCAAATCACGAGCGCGCCCGAAGGAACTCTTATCGAGCATGTGCTTGTGGTGGCCGAGGCCTTTTTCTGGCTGTCCTTTGACAATCCAAATCGGACCTTCTTCTCCTTGCAGTTCAATCTTATCCCCGTGGCTACTTTCGCTTTTCCAGTCAAGAACCCATTCAGCGACATTGGCATCGGCGAGCTGTTTTTTAATCTGATTGGTCGATGTGGCTTTACCGAAAAAATAAATACGACCTATGCGCTGATTATTGGCAGTGTTTTTTTTCGTCGATGAGGCTTTGTCACTCCAAGCTTTTAACTCGTACCCAAATACTTTCTGGCCACGTTCAGAGGCTGAGGTCGATTTTTTCACCAATTGCACTTCTCCCAATTTATTTTCTTAAAAAGTATCATGGCATTAGCATTTAGCCAAGCTGAGTCGTCTTTGCAGCGCGCGAATGACAATACAAATCCTCACCAAGATGATGTATCTTGTCTTTTCTATTTTGCAAACAAGGAACCGAAGAGCAGATGGCGAGTACAGAAAAAATGAAATCAAAGGCCAGTAAAAAAATCCCTAAAGGAGTCGCTCACCTGCGCCCAAAGCCCAAGCGCATGTCAAAGGCCTCCAAAAAAGACATGCTTAGCAAGATGATGAAGCGTTTCAGAAAAGCAATGCCCGACCCACGCTGTGAGCTTTACTACGAAACCCCTTATCAACTCCTTGTTTCAGTGGTCTTGTCGGCCCAAACCACTGACAAGATGGTCAACGCATGTATGCGCAGCCAATACGAAAAGGGCTTTGGTATCGATGATGTACTGCAAATGGGACAAGAAGGTCTTTTACAAAAAATCAGATCCATCGGACTCGCACCGACAAAATCTAAAAACGTCTTTCGTCTTTCCGAGATCCTTAAAGAAAGGCATGCCAGTGAAATACCCGACAATCGTCATGACCTAGAGGCGTTGCCGGGAGTGGGAAGAAAAACCGCCAATGTGATCCTTGGTGAGCTCTTTAGGCAACCAACAATCGCTGTCGACACTCATGTTTTTCGGGTAGGACGCAGACTCGGTCTGCATGATGAGAAAACGCCTGAGAAAGCTGAAAAAGCACTGCTTGACATGATCGACCCTAAGTTTTTACCAGATGCCCATCATTGGTTTATTCTCCATGGCCGCTACACCTGTAAAGCCCTCAACCCAGACTGTAAAAAATGCGTCATCAAGGATCTTTGTCCTAGTCTACCGTAAGCGGAGGCGCAGCGCTGACGAGCGAGTTGATCGTCCTGCATGATTTTAGAGCAGGCTCCCCCTTTAAGTCCGTCATCACCCCCATCAAACTGCTAAAGACCACCTCATCCAGTCTGTAGGGATATGTATATATTGATGTTTTATCAGATTTAAAGAAACAATCATAAATACCGAAACAACACTAAATCGATCAGAGGATCTCGATGGCGATGGCAAGTTCGTTAAATGCGATAAAAGTAAGAATTGATCGGCTGTTGGCGATAGCAGTCAAGCCGGGCGATCAACTCATGACCATTCGTCGCAAAAAGATTCTCACCGGCGTGTTGCTGGTCGGAGCCCCTCACAATCTTTTCTTGTTGCCGGTATTTTATTACCTTGCGATTCCAGTTGCTTTTTGGCTGCTGTTTTTGCACACGGTTTTTCTTACGAGTTTAATTTTCATCCATAGGAAAATTGGAACTTCTCTAACTTCAGCTGTTGCTTCTATATGGACGTCGCTATGGCTGGTCGCAATAGGCGGCATCATTCAAGGCGACATCGGCATCGAATACATTTTCGTTGTTCTGGCTGTGATCCCCTTAGCTGTTATTAACCCTAAAAAACGTTCTTTACAAACAGCAGTCTTTCTAATCGTCACCGCTATTGCAATGAGCTGGTCTCTGTCAGGCTGGCAAGATATCGGTCTTTATAAAATGGACGAATGGCAAACTAAGATTATCAGGAATACTGCTTATTTTGCTCTCTTGTCACTCACTGCAGTCTTTGTCAAAGCCTTCATAGCTGAAACAGAGAGACTACGAATCAACTCCCAGGAAAGTGAACGGAAGATGTTTCAGGCATCAAAACTAGCTGATTTGGGGACTCTTGCAGCTGGTGTTGCCCATGAGATCAACAATCCCACAACCATTGCTGCTAGTAACCTTGAGTTTATCTCTAAAGAAGTCGCCGATAAGGGCAAATTTGCCAACCCCTGGATTGCAAAAAGGGTCAAACGTATCGACGATGCTTTAAAAAGAACGACTCAAATCGTCAGAAGCCTACTTGATCTAGCGCGTGACCCTCAATACGAAAATATTGATCAAGTACCCCTGAAGCAAATCTGTGGAGAGCTAAAGGCTTTGCTGCGTTCGCGGGCCATTCAACACGACATCGCCATCGATATCAGCCAGGTCAACGAGCAAAGTACTGTTCAGTTCAGACGATCAGAACTCGGACAGGTTCTCCTTAACTTACTGAGTAATGCTATTGATGCCCTCGCTTGCTGCTCATCAGAGTCGAAACAAATCAAAGTTTCTCTCTCTGAAAGCCCCGACCATGTGCATATCATTGTCGCAGACAATGGTCCCGGAGTTCCTGAGGAGTGTGTCGAAAAAATCATGGATCCATTTTTTACGACAAAAGAAGTGGGTAAAGGAACCGGCCTTGGACTGAGTATTTGTTTCAAGATCATCCAGTCCAATCAAGGCCTTCTTTATTACAAACGTATCGAAAACTGGAGTCGCTTTGTCATTCAACTGCCTAACAAGCAAGACTCAAAATCAACAAAGGTTGCCTAATCATGAAGAGCTTGCCTTTAAATCCCTCAAACCACCCCCCGTTTATTAAAGGATCACCTTTACTAGGGTCATTAAAAGAACTCACACGAAACCCTTTGGGTTTTCTTAACAAAGTTGCCGACCTTAATGAGCCCATCGTTGAACTGCGATTGGGGCCAAAGCCGAGCTTTGTGGTTGGATCACCTGATCTGATCAAAGAGATCTTCTTGACCGGACGCAACGTATTCTTGCGCAGAGATATGTTTGATAAATTACGTCCTGTACTCGGCAATGGCTTATTAAGCATCGATGGTCAAAAATGGAGGCAAAAGCGACGCATCATGCAAAATATTTTTGCCGGTGAACGCCTCAAAAGCTATGAGTTGACAATGAAAAGAGAAACCATCGAACTCATTTCAACATGGAAAACCGGTACGACTCAAATCGATATAACAGAAACAATGATGCAGCTAACACTCAAGATAATATTTAAATGTATTCTCGGTGATAAACTGCCAGATAATATACCCTACAGTTCGTTTACCGATCTCAATCGAATTACTGGCAAACGTCTATGGCATGCGACAGCCTTGCAACAATGGCTGCCGACAGCTGACAATTTCAACTTTTTCAGACACAAGAAAAGAGTTGAATCTTTTATCAATCATTTTCTTGATCAAGCTTTAAAAGAGCATAGCTTGCAGGATCAAGGTTTGTTGGCGGCTTTACTGGCAGCAAAAGACCCAGACAGCGGTGAAAAACTATCGCGCCAAGATATTTATGATCAAGTTGTGACGTTTATCTTTGCCGGCCATGAAACAACCGCTGTTGCTCTTGCATGGACAATTATTGAATTGGCTCGCCATTCTGATTGGTCTCAAAAGTGTATTGATGAAATCCAATCGACCTCTTCTCTATCATCAGCTCCTCAAAGCAGACTCATCGTAGATGCGGTTCTTAAAGAGTCTATGCGCCTTAATCCGCCGGTATGGATCATTCCACGCACCGCGACCCATGCGTATCAATTAGATAACTATCATATTCCGCAAGGATCGATCATACTCACCTGTCCCTTTACCCTTCACCGTAATAAAAATCTTTGGCAAGATGCTGATACCTTCTCTCCGCAGCGCTTTATAGATCAGCCATCGCCAGAAAAGTTCGCCTATATACCCTTCGGAGTCGGTCCCCACACTTGTATTGGAATGGAGTTTGCCATCTTAGAAGCGCGTACTATCTTGACAACGCTTTTACAACATTGCCGGTTTAAGCAGATCACGACCGACGCTGTCATGCGCGAGCCAGATGTAACAATGCGACCTAAAGGCAAAATTGTGTTTGCGGTCAGCCCCGCAATAAAGGAAAATGACAAGGGTTCCGATGCTGCTTAGAAGAGGGTTTTTTCGTTGAGTTTACCGCGCATTCTTGTCATCGATGATGAGGAAATGATCACGGAAATTTTTGAGTATTTGCTGGAAGATACTCTCACCGTAACAACACTAAACCAGCCCAAAAACTTTTATGAGGTCTTCCAGCCAGG
>CAZBDM010000039.1:0-15626 GCA_964490675.1 uncultured Oligoflexales bacterium | reverse complement strand
TCTTTCTTTGCCGGCAAAATTACCCAAAGATCCAGGAAAAAACGAATAGTCGACGACGCGGTAGTTTTTCGCTTTTCTCGAAATATTGTGAACGAGTTCTTTTGCTTTCTTTTCTGTGGACGTTGGTTTTGGTTTTTGATCACCAGGCCCATCGTAGTCTAAAAAACCAAGTGGCGCATGAATCGATAAGATCTTAGTCGGCTGAAGTTCTTCGATCAACGTCGCTTGAAAGTGTGTCTCTATTTCTGAGTTCGGAAAATATCCGGGGAAATAACGGGAGAGACCATTACGGTAGCGCCACTTTTTCATTGCTTTTTTGTACCAATCAATGGTCAGAAAGTTACGGTTGAGATCGATGCCGTTAGCATTTGTACGGGTGGCTTTTTCTTTAAAAAACCCATCGGGGTTCACCAGAGGTGCGACAATGATGCGCATATCTTTATTTTGGTAAATATCGGGGTTTTTTTCAAGATAGCGAGCGAAGCGAAAAGCCATATTGATTGGCGTCAACTCATCGGGGTGAACGCCCCCCAATATCATAGTGGTGTTCTTGCCCGAACCGAAGACTTTATAGACGAGCCCGTTACCCATTTTAGAAGTGAAATCGACTTTCCAGTCAACAGAGCCACAAGGATCGGCTTGCCAACCATACTTTTTATAGTAGCCGTCGAGTGTTTTGCAAAAGCTCCTGGTTGTCTTATATTTTTTTTCTGCCTTAACCCAAAGGTCTTTAAGGTCGACCGGACTGAGCACGGGGACTTTTGAAAAGCCCCTCTCAAACGGCAGGTTTGATTCGATAATATTAGCTTTTAGATTGCCGCCTATAAGAAAGGAAACCATAAGAGCTGACCTAACGAAGCTAGGCGACAGTTTGGCTTTTAGCACCTTCAATAGACCTTTCTGGTTTTTGGTATAGCTCTGCGAAATATTCTTTGCCTTCTTGATCGTAACACAGCCCACAAAAGATATAGTGGTCAAGCTCTTTGTGGACAAACCACCTGTTCTCACAGTTTGGGCAACGATAGATGCATCTGGCCTCGGTTGCAAGCTTTGAGTGAATATGAACGTGTTCGTCAACAGGAAGCCCCAAGTGCTCATATTCACTCATTTTTTCGTAAAATCGCCATGTGTGATTAGGATCGAGGTCGCAGTCATAAAGCCACATGTGGGTGAGTTCGTGAAAAAGTGAATATGGCAGTGATTCCGGATATTCGACAAAGTGGTTAAAATTAAAACGAATTTTTCTTTCAAATAGAAAACAAAGACCAATTTTTTTTCTCATCTTACGACTGATCTCAAAGTCAATGTCTTCTTTAAGACTACCTTCTTGCTGATTGATAAAGTGGTCGCGAAAAAGATCGTAGTACCACTCCAAAGCCTCAATAAGATCTGCGGTTTCAGGGACTTTTTGGCGGTTTTTTAAGGCTGTAATGGGCTTAAGAAGCAGGTTCTTATCGTAAAAGATCGTCGTATCGTAAGATCGGCTAAGTGGCTTAACTGAGGCGTTTTTTGAAATTTTTCCATTAAAGTTCAAAATGTCCTCCGGTTTTCCTTGAAGCAAAACCTCAAACCTAAGTGTTTCTAACGATGCAGTGAGATAGTTTATTTTAGCCTTTAATCGCTCATAAGAACAGGGGTCTACCTTGATAAAAACCGTTCCAGATAACCTTTTGACTCATTCCAAGGGGGATCAGTCTGGCCCTAAGGTTTTTTTGAGATTTTAAAGTTTCGTATAATTGTTCTTCTAAAGTCATATGTTTGACTTCTTTGTAGGTATTTAAATAAGTAGTAAGATCTGAAAGATTCTCCGACACAATAACTGGAAAACAGAAAGAAGCGGTGGATAGGTATTCAGACAGATGCGTCCGTTGATCTAGTCTTAAGACAGGACAGAGAAAATCATCTTCATCTTGGCGGAGGGCCGCTAGGTTTTGTTTTCTCATGTAACGGAGCTCTTCATAATCAAGGGTGACTTTGTCTTGTAAGCTAAGTTCTTTTTTCCAGCTTTCTTTTAAGTGTAGGGAAAGTTTTTGATGAAACCGGTAAAGTTGTGAATCGTTGAAATCCCCCACTAAAAAGACAATTCGTGTCGAAAGGCAGCCTCTTTGGCCGAGAGCGAGAAGATCCTTAGATAGATTTTCGATGACCTGGTTATCACTGAGCGATTTCATAAGAGAGACGCTGATTGTTGAGCCTTTTGCAACGACAAGACCACTAATAAAATCTGAAAGATCTGCGATCGTCTGATCACTTCCGTAAATAAAAACTCCCGTTGTCTTTTCAATTTTATGACGGGATGAAATTTTGAAGTGACTCGCGAGACGGATGATACTGTCACCGCAGGCCACTTCTAAGGCTCTCAAAAACATTCCTAAAGCGCTGCCTTTTTGGGAAAAAGGCTGAGGGAGTCTAACACTTATCTGACGACCAGCCGCTGCCGCAAAGAATAATGGATAAAGCCCGGCTAAAGAGTGCGTGTTGGGAAGAATAAATAACCATTTTTTCGGCCCCTCTAAGACCTTACTTTCGATGAGCGCAGTTTCGAAATCTTGCAGATTTTTAGGAAGACACTCAAGAAGTGTTGCGGTTGTTTCTTCGGTTACTTTCTTTGAACCAATCTCCTTCTCTAAGGCCTCATTAAAATCTTTACCTCTAAAAAGTTCTCCTATGCATTTCAGTAACCTTGTCAGTCTCGCCTGTTCTATTGTACTGTCTTTACCGGCGCATCTATCTTCGCTGACGGTGTTTACAATTTCGGTTGTTTGTGGTGTTGGGGTCAAAAAATCTTCAGCTTTTAAAGAGCAGCCTTTAAGAGGGACCTTTTTACTACGACCTAAAAACTGGAACCCTTTGTCATCCAAGGCAACAATGTCTTGGGTTCTTATGGGATAGTTGTAATCAATGCGAAGAGCGTCCTCTACGATAAGACTTCCCTCGCCGCTTCGTTCTGCCTTACCAGCGCCCCTTGTTACAGTGGCATCAACCCAAAAGGGAAAAACAAATCGCCTTTTTGGCGCGTCCTTTCTCTTAAAGTCCCATGCCGGGGTGGCAAGTTCACACATACCGTATTCACTGACGATTGCGTCTTCTAAGACACCGAAAGTCTGCTTGAGTTCACCGTAAAAGTCTTCTCTTGTCACCTCTCTGGTGCGGCCTTTCGTACCGCCTGTTTCAAAAATGAGAGAGCCCTCAGGCAAAGTCATTCTTAGCTTTCTGTCAATAAGGCTGACGTAATGAAACGCTGTTGCGAAGATAAATACCGGCCCCTCAGAAGCGAGGGTTTTCCCGTAAGCATTTAACTCATCGGGCTCCAGATAAGTGATTTGCCAATACTCTGAAAACCAGGCGATCATTTGCGCAAGGCTGCTGTCGGGCCACTCTGAAGGCTTGGGGACAAGACTTATGCCTTTAAAAGACTCCGGAGCTGAGAACTGTCTTAAAACTTCATAGAAGCTTAAGACGGTAGAAGCCTTGTATAAAGTCAGTCCGTCTTTTGAGAAATAAGATCGCGAACGAGCCGATTGGGTTGTCCCACTGGACAAGAATGTCTTTTCGACCGGCGATAAAAAGGCCGTATCAGGGCGTTCTTTAAAGTCCTCGATCGGAAGGATCTTTTTTTTGACCCCAGAGAAATCGGATTCAGGAAGACCATCAACGGTCGATGCGGCGTGGCTTTGTTCGAAGGTTCCCGTAAATAGGTCTTCTTTTTCACTGATAACACTCCATATATATTGTGCTTTTTTGGTCTTGAGCAGGTTGGATATAGTTTTTTTGAAGGAAGTGAGTGTTTTTTCGTTCACAATTAAACCTGTGGAAAAGTCCTTGGCGGCCCCCTACAGTTGGGATATAAAAGTTATTTAACTATTTTGTCCAAGGTAAAAGCTCTGGAGCCTTGAATCTTCGCTGGTTAAGGGCTTTATGCACCTATTTAGGACGCTGGATGGCAAGCCACTACTTTGTAAAACTAGAACATTTCGAAGGTCCGCTTGATCTTCTTTTACACCTCATTCGGGTTAACGAACTCAATATTTTTGATATTAACCTCTACGTTTTGACCTCTCAGTATCTCGATTATCTGAGGCTTTTAAAATTTAAAGATCTCAACGATGCGGTTGCCTTTATGGAGATGGCAGCAATTCTTATCGAGATAAAATCAAGGTACCTTTTGCCAAATGAGGAGCAAAAATCCGATGAGCTAGAGATTGATGAAGAGGACCAGGCGGCTTCTCTTCAGCAGCGGCTTTTAGAATACGATATGTTTCGTCGGGCAGCTGAGCATCTTTCTAGCAATCAAGAGAATGCGCCGCTGGTTAAATCTAACCGCGAATGGGAAAGGCTTGCGCCACTTTACGAAGACTGTGAAGCACCACTAAGAGGAGATGCATCCCATCTTGTCGTGCTTTACGAACAACTCCTTTCGACCATTTCCGACAGAAAGCCAGCGCGTGTAACAGCAAAAACTGAACGCATCTCGCTCGAAGAAGTCATTGAAAAGATGCGTAACCACATCGACAAGGCTCGATTCGTTCTTTTTCAGGGTCTTTATCGTCAGATGCAGTCTCGCTACGATCTTGTCGCTAATACTCTTTCGATGTTACAGCTTGTTAGAGACGGCAACTTAAAAGTGCACCAAGAAGAACTTCTCGGTCCCATTTGGATCTATAGAACCGACATATCCGTTGACGATATCCCACTTTCTGAAGAAAAGAAGCGTTACGCGGAATCATTATTATCGCAGGAAAATATCCTAACGATCAGTGCTGACACGGCTCCAAAAAGTGAACCGGAACAGCATCACTAAGACTTTCTTTAAGGAATAAATTTACATGCATGATGATGACATCAAAAATGTTGACGATAATCTTGTTGAAGACGAAAAAGATGACTCACTAGAGTCTGAAGGCAACTCCCTTGATAATGTTCAACAGGCCGAGCAAGAGGTTAACGAGGAAAAAGAGGTCGCTTTGCAAAGCGATTTCTTTGACGAGGACGACCCACGAAACTTAGCTGAAGAGGTTGTCGAAGCTCAGATGGGCGAAGCCGTTAAGGATGATGATGACTTTGGTTTTTATGACGAAGTCGAAGAAGATTTTATCTCAGCTAGCGGTGTCAGTGCTGACGAACAAGATCTTTCTGAAGAGGCTCCCGAAGAAAATTCAAGAAGTCTTGATTTTAAAGAAGAATTAGGCCTGACAGCGAAAATAGAAGCGATCATATTTGCCTCCCCAAAGACCATCAAGCTTGCTGAAATTACCGGCCTTTTAGAGCTTGATCTCGATCAAAAAACGATTTTGGAACACATCCAAAACCTACAGAGAGAATACGAAGAGAGAGGCGGCGGCTTTCAGCTTGTTCATCTTGCCGGGCAAGGCTACCAGTTTCAAACCGTTAAAGCGGCATCTTCGCTGATGGAAAAGATGTTTTCCTCACGTCCGCGTCCAATCTCTAGGGCTGCTCAGGAAACCCTCGCTATCATTGCTTACCGGCAACCCTGCACAAGGGCTGATATCGAGTTTATCCGGGGGGTCGATGCCGGAAGTATTATCAAAAACCTTCTTGAGCGTGATTTAATTAAATGTGTTGGTCGCAAGGAAGACGCCGGAAGGCCGATGCTTTTTGCTACAACAGACGAATTTTTAAGGGTTTACAGGCTAAATGGTCTAGCCGACATGCCTCCGCTCGAGTCTTTTCAGCCTTCCCAAGACATGATTAGAGGTGCTATGGAGTCTTTATCAGGCCAAGCACCTGTGGATGTCGAAGTGTTTATCGATGATCAAGATAAATCTGAGAGGACCATCGAAGGTGCCGTAGCTGGAGATCCAGACGAAGAGCTTTTCGTTTCTGAGCAACCAGACGAAGAGAGTTTTGAAAAGACAAGTGAAACATCTTCAGCCGGAGAAGAGTTACCTACGGAATCTTCTCTTGAGCCTGATCAAAGGTCACCCTCACAAGAAGAAAAAGAGAACGAAACTCATGCCGCAGATGCGTCTACAGAAATGGATCTCCCAGTTGGGGATCACCTCCCGCCGTCAAGCAGAGACTTGGATCACTGACGGCCGTATTGAAGTCAACGGATACCTGGTCACCGAACTTGGCTTTAAGGTCGATCCTGAAACCGATCAACTAAAAATCGATGGAAAACCTGTTGTGAGAGAAAAGCCGCCGCATGTTTACTGGCTTTTTCATAAACCCGATGAGACCCTTACCTCGACCAAATCAGAAGATGACAAACCAACCATTTTCGATCTGCCAAGCCTTAAAAAGCTCAGCTTTAAAGTCTTCACAGTCGGACGACTCGATTACAGAACAGAAGGCCTGTTGATCCTTTCAAACGATGGTGAGCTCGTTAGCCGGCTGACTCACCCAAAATACAAGCTTCCGAGACTCTATCAGGTTTTAACGACAGGAAAACTAAAGCCTGAACAAGAACAAGCCATAAGGGAGGGTATTGAGCTTGATGGCGTGAAAACAAAGCGTTGTCAATTGCAGTACGTTCAGGGTAAAAACTTAGGGAAATCACGAGGAAGCTGGTACTACATTACTGTATATGAGGGCCGAAATCGCCTGGTCCGAAGACTCTTTGAGCATTGTGGCAACAAAGTCGTGAGGCTTATTAGAATCGGCTATGGAGACCTAAAGCTACCAGCAGATCTTAAACCAGGCCATTACCGGCAGTTAAGCTCAGAAGAGATCAAAAATCTAAAAGAGGCCACCGGACCCTGGCCGAAAGAAGAGGAGGACAGATGAAATTAGCGACCTTAGACAACGGCACAAGAGACGGCGAGCTTGTCGTTGTGACGCGTGATAACCAAAGCTATGCTTCAGCTTCTGAAATCGCAGCAAATCTGCAAACAGCTCTTGACCACTGGCAAGAGATGAAGCCAAAGCTTGAAAAGCGCTTTCAGATGCTTGAGAAAGGCGAAGTAAAAGCTATGCCTTTCGATCAGTCAAAATGTCTGTCGCCTCTGCCGCGGGCCTACGAGTGGATCGATGGATCAGCCTACATCAATCATATCGTTCTTGTCAGAAAGGCACGTCATGCTGAGCCTCCAGAAACCCTGCGGACAGACCCGCTTGTTTACCAGGGGGGCTCTGGTGTCTTTTTAGCTCCAAGACAAGATATCAGGCTTGATAATGAAGCTTGGGGTCTTGATTTTGAGTCTGAAATTTGTGTCATCATGAATGACACGCCACAGGGCACAAAAAAAGAGGACGCTCTCAACTACGTCAATCTTGTTATGATTGCTAATGATGTTTCTTTGCGGGGTCTCATTCCGGAGGAACTCAAAAAAGGTTTCGGGTTTTTTAATTCAAAACCTGCCACTGCTTTTTCACCCCTTTGCTGCACGCTCGACGAGCTCGAGGGTTACTGGAAAGACGGCAGAGTTCACCTGCCCCTTAAGACTTGGTACAACGGCGAACTTTTTGGAGATCCTGACTCGGGTCCAGAAATGCACTTTTCCTTCGCAGATCTTATCGCTCATATTACAAAAACAAGATCTTTGACCGCTGGTACGATTATCGGATCGGGAACGATTTCTAACGAAGATCGTTCGCGAGGATCTTCTTGTCTTGCTGAGAAGAGAATGATTGAAAAGATAGATACCGGTGAATTTAAAACACCTTTTATGAAGCCTGGTGATACGGTTGACATTGAAATGTTTGATCCTAACGGAAAAAGTATCTTTGGTCGCATAAGCCAAAAAGTTGTCAAAGGTCCTTAACCTTTGAGCGGTCTCAGTTATTCTGAGACCGTTACGATTCCTTTGATGGCTGCTTTTTCTTCGGTGAGCCCGGTGATTTCAAACTGACAGTTTTCCGCGTACTCTCCGCTGCAAATCTCCATGAACGCGGCCTCTGAAAAGTCAACGTCAGCTTTCGTATCACTTTCAACAACCATCTCTGCTTCCTCTGAAGATGCTCCGACTTCTTTATCGCCACTCATAAGAAAAAGTCGAAACTTGCCGCTTTCTTGTCTTCTTAACTCGGCAGTGATGATATCTTCATCGCTGTCTGAAATATCTTTTAAAGAGCCTGATCCTGATCCACCTTCAGTCTCAGATCGGTAAAGGATAACTTGATCTGTCTTGTAAAGATCCCTGTCTTTAATGTCTCTCAGTGCGTCTTTTGTGTCGTTGTAAAGAAACGGAGAAAAATATTTGATATCAGTAAACTCTTTGTAGTCTGGATGAGACAGAGGAAGCTCCGAAGTAAAAAGAGAGAAGTGTGTGCGTTCTTTTCCGTCATCTGAAGTACAAGAAGAGAGGAGCAAGGTTACCAGTGTGATAAGTGTCAATGTTTTCATTTCTAAACCTTTAAAAATTTGTGATTTTAACGGCATGTGAAAGCCAAGAAACAAAGAAAAGTGAGGCGATTGGCGACCACTTCTCTTTTGTAGGAGCAAGCTTGATGCCACAACTTTAAAGGGCTGTGTAAAAGCGCTTTGGCCCCATAAAATCGAATTAATATAGTAAGTTATGGGTGGCTGTCGGTTTTGTCTGAAGAGCGGTGGGTGAAAAATGGGATGCTTTTCTCTCAGACTGTTGTCAATTCTTGCTACAGCATCCCATTTGGTTGAGTCGTTTGATCGCGTCGGTAGTTAAGAAAACCGACTCGTATATCTAGAAGGATTAAGGTTTTTTGATAACTCCCTACATTAGAAAGAAGAGACATCTTAAAGATGTCTCCTCTATAAATTTCGAGAGGGCTGTCTTCAAATTCTCAATCAGATAAGTTTAGCTTTCACTTGATCAGGAATTCATAGATTTTTTTGACGTCTTGATCCCCAATTGACTCTTGAGAATAGGTCGGCATGGGCGTTTTTTCGCCGATACTTCTAAGTTTTGCCAAAAAGGTATCAAAGTCAACATCTCTGGCATAGACCTTCAAAGCTTCGCCACTCATACCGTGACAATTGGCACAGTTTTCAGCGTACTCTTTGAGTTCGCTCTCACTAAAAGAAGCTGACATTGGCGGCGGAGCTTGCGGGGGCGTCGGTCCCGCCGAGCAGACAGATTGCGATTTGATTTCCTTGATTTCTTCCTGATTAAATCCGCCAATACTAAGCAGTGAATCAGGCAGAGGTGCACAGCCAGAGCTTGGACCGTACTCTACAAAACTTCTGTCAGGAAGACCTTTGAAAGCCCGCGGTACTGATGGAAAACTAGCAGTTACGTAGTAATGATAAATACCTTCTGGGTATTCGACCGTTTTACCAAAGCGACCATTACATTCATCAAGACCGTCATCTGCAGGAACGTGTTGATAGTCTTGAACGAATGTTCCGTCATATTCTCCCGGCGGACCCCCTTGTGGACGGCTGCCTTTTTTAAGCTGATAGTTGGAGTCAACATTAGCGTTAAAGTAAATGGGAAAACCATCGGCTGCAAATCCAATCAGAAGATCTTCATTGTTATTTCCCTTGTTTCTCAGTTCTTTTATGAGTCCCCAAGGAATACCGTGGTAGTGATACTGTCCGGCGTATTTGGGATGAGCATAATTTTCATCAAGTCCTAATGCCTGAAAAGCGATGTCTGAAAGGACATCAAACTGCCAACCAAGGCTTGGATTTTTTTGATACCAAGGTCCATTTGGATTAAACGGTATGCCGTTGAGTCCTACACCAAATTCGTATCCAAACCTTCTTTCCTCTGGTGAAAAGATACCGTCTGGATATTGTGAAGTGTCTGTCGAGTGTCCCGGCCACCAGACAAATTCGAGAGGAAGGGGGCTATCAAGTTCTTTCGGTGTCTTTGTGCACATGTAAGTGATGTCTTGTGGTTTAACCGATTCGGGTATGTTGCGGTTGGGAAAGATTCCAATATTATGGCGAGGATTACCGTCAGCCTTTATCATCCACATACCATTTGCGGTTGTTACCAAACCAAAAGAAGCGGTGATCCTAGCAAGGTCAGCTGCAGCCTTTTTTAAATCGCTAGTATTTTCTTCATTTGTCGGGCTGTCTTTTTGGTCTTTTTTATTTGGTGATTTTAAGCCACAAGAACTCGCTAGATATAATACTGGTAGGTTCACCAGGCCTATAAGTAGTTGTCTTCTCTTTTGAGATGTCATCACAATCTCCTTTCTTTTTTTGGGTGTACTGAGAAGCAACTATTGTTTTGGAGGAATGTATGGACATTCTTTTTTATCGATAAAACCATCATTATTACCCTGGTTTTGATCGACGGCCGTGATTATTTCAAGGCCTCTTTCGTCGGTGAACTCCTTGCCGATCTCAACCTTTTCATCTATTTGACCACCGTTTTTTCCATCAAACTCTGCGATAAAAGGACAGTCGCCAGTGCCCGCCTGAGGAGGCCGCTGATCACCAGGTTGTCCAGGTGGGGGGAGAAGACTGCATTCTTCGCTCTTAAAGACACCGTCAGTAAAGGCTCCGTCATCTTCTAGTTTTGTAAGAACTTCCTTTGGTAATTCACCAGCGTCTACAGCTGCCTGAAACTCTTCTTTTGTAAAAGAGTCTTTGTCAGCATCATTGTTATACTTTGTGAGACGATTGAAGACTTGACACTTGCCGTCTTGATTAAAAGGGCTAAAGGGGGTTGTTTGGGTCGCATCATTAGAGGTGCCTTGTTCAGTACCGGACTCAACGGTTTCAGGGGAAAAAGCTTGAGATCCTGAATTTTTTTTGTCGTTTGATTTGTCGTCACTTGAGCCACATGCAAGGGTCATCATCGTTGTCATTAGAACAGTTTTTATCAACATCAGTTTCATTTTTTTCTCCTTCAACATTTCAACAAGGGGCATTGCGCTTACCTGATCCCTTAGTTGCATTGCCCGCGCAAATGGTTCAAAATAAAAAAGATGCAATTAAATCAATGATTTAAGGAAAAGCGACCGGCTGTAATCATTACAGACTGTTACATTTGAACCTTTTCTTAGGAAGATACGACTAATAAGGCGTAACTAAGGGAGGAAAGCAGTGAAAAAAACTCTTTACGGGCTAAGTATACTTTTTCTGGGGATAGCCATTGGATTCGCACTTGCGGTCATCCTTGCCCCAAAGCCACCAAAAACTGGGCCAGGTCGTCCATCGCTTGATGATTTCCAAAAGCAGATGAGTCTCTCCAAAGAGCAAGTCAGAAAAATTAGAACCTACGAAAGGAATGCCAGGTCTGAAATTGATAGGTCTACGACAGCATTAAGAAAGACTGAAGAGCTCTTTCAAAAGGCTGTCATTGCAAAAAGGGACGATCAAGACCTCAAAAAAATATTTGAAGATCTGCTTCAGAAAAAAAACGACGTTGAGAGGGTTCACTTTCAGGTGATGCTGAAAGTTCATCAACAACTTAGCCCGGAGCAAATCAAAAAATTAGGCGAATTAAGATCCCGGAGACCTTAATGATCGAGTTTTGCGGTAAAGAGTACTCTCTTTCTCATAAGTCAGATCGAGAGTCTCTGACCAAACATCTTTACGATGAGTATCGGGAGGTTCTGGCTACTGTTCTCTTTCGTTATTCATCAAGTGAACATATCGAGGACCTTCTCCAGGAAACCTTTATTCAGATATGGAAAAGTCTCGAAAACTATAAAGGAAAGTCGAGCTTAAAGACTTACGTGACTTCCATTGCGATCAATGTTGCAAAGTCTCATCTAAGAAAAACATACGCCAAGTCCTGGCTGTCTTTCTTCGGTGACGATTTACCTGAGTGGAAAAGTGAAGGGAAACAAGATCAGTCTGATAAGAAAACCGACCTTCACAACGCTCTCACTAAAATGAAAGCAAAACACAGAGAAGTCGTGATGCTGTTTTCTATGGAAGAATATTCAATTGAGGAAATATCAGAAATTCTAGAGGTATCTCAGGGAACAGTAAAATCAAGACTTCACTACGCCAGAGAACAGTTGAAAAAACACCTAAAGGAGTTTTCAAGTGCATGATCAAAACCTAGAGGAATTTAAAAAACAGCTAAGTTCGTCTTTTAGTGAAACCCCTACTGCAAAGCTTGGCGAGTGGCAGCGCATAAAAGCCCGTATCAAAAGACGCGAGCAAAATCTTTGGCAGCGCCAGTGGTTTGCCGCCAGTATTTGTGCTCTAAGCTTTTCTATCATGTTGGTGAGCCTAATAAGTTTCCGACAGCTTATTGATCGTCCCCAAACGAAGATTTGGCGCTGGCACACTGAGATGACACCTCAAACAATTTGGTATCGTAGCTTAAAATGAAAAATGACTTTAAAGATTAAGCTTTTTTGCTTTAGAGACCAATTCGTCTTTCACCTCAGACGCGAAAGTCGTGCCCTTATTTAGAAGCTGACATGAAAGCCGTAGGTAAAAAAGCTCACCTGTTTTTCACCGCGGATCTTATTCTCGTTGATTGTGCCTCTGTTTTCGACCTCTTCAACGGGAGGATCGCCGACATAACGCACTGTTTTCATCTGGGCGACAAGGGCGAAATTTTTAAAGAAGCGGATTTCAAAACCGTAGAAATAAAACAGCACAGGTGAACCGTTGTCATCGATGGTACCGTCTCCATCGCGTTGCCGCCAACTGTAGTAACCTGGACCAGTGCCTAAAAATGGCACGAACATTGTTGGGTTAGCGATAAATAGGATCTGCGGTAGCTCAAATTGCCACTCGCTTCTGCGCCAGTCGTCTGTTTTGATATCGATATAGGTGATTTCAAACTGGGAAGCAAGCCAACGGTTGTAGTTGTATCGTGCTTTAACCGTACCAGCGAAGCTTGAAGAGCCGCCGCCAAGACCAATTTGAAAAGACCAGTAACCAGGACTAAAAAGAGGTGCTTTTTGCTCTTCGGCTTCCTGTAGATCAGACTCAGAGATTTTTTCTAACAGTTCATCAGAATAAGCCGGCGCAACTGAAAGAAAAGTGCAAACGAGACAAGAGACGATACAAAAAAATTTATTTAGGCCGACAAACTTTAACCGCGCGCTCACTATCCTCTCCCACCGACTCTGAAAAAAATCCTCGATCAACAATCTCTTTATGCTGGATTCTGCGCAAAAAGCTATTTTGAGGCTTTAATACGACTTCTGATAGACTGCTATCGTTGTTTAAATCATCGATGGCTTTGAGAGCTTCGTCAAGGGCAGCTTTCTCGCGTTCTTTATCTTTTTCTTTGTCTCTTGGTGGATTGTCTTTGAAGTTCTTCCTGCCGCGGTCAGAGGAAGGCCCACGCGCAGGTTTCTCGCCACCTCTGCGGTGTCCACCTTGTCCGCCTCTATCTCTATCTCTTCGGTGTCCAGCTTGTCCGCCTCTATCTCTATCGGAGCTGCCTCTTCGCGGTCTGTCTGAGCCGTAATTTTTCTCGTTGCGGATCTTAAAGAGAAGCTGAGCGTAACGGCCTTCAGGGGGCACGCTCTTCAGGTCAAGCGGTGTATCGTCAGCTTTTTGATAGAGCCAAAAAAGATAAGACAGGTAACGCTCCGCCTGGCTTGAAAAGCTTGAACGAAGGGTTGCGATGAGCTGCTGCCAAATTTCATCAGGTGACTCTTTGTCGTAAGACTCTAAGTCCTTTGAAAAGCACTTTTTGATAAGGTTCTTAACGTCCCTAAGCATTAGGATAAAAGGTGGCACAAGCTTTCCGACCTTTTCATGATCGATCGCAGCGTTGTCCTTTAAGATTTCAAACTCGTTTTTAAAAAAACTCATAAGGCCTGTGAGTTTTTCTTGAAAGTTTTCAGGAGAAAAGTCTTGATCACTTGATAACTTTGGCCAGTAGTTTTGCTCTGTAAAGTTCTCATCAAGAGCCTGTTGGGTTTTTTCCTCTTCGTAACAAAGATAAAGAAAGCTGTCTAAATTTATCTCTTGGCCAGCTCTCGCCTGCATGCGTTCTTTAACAGTCTCTTTGTGGTGGAGAAAATCACTTTCGGTTATTTCTAAAATTCCAGTCATAAGTAATATTGTGCCTGTATTCTGGTGCCAGCTTCTACCTTGTCGGTGCCTTCAGGAAGTTCAATATAAGCGTTTGCTTGGGTGGAAGCAAGAAGCATGGAACTTCCCTGGCTGTGTAAACAGCGTGCAGTCCCTTGGATGCTATCAAGGCTGGCACGCCAGAAGCAGCGCAAATGGTGTGGTTTTTTAACATCGTTTTCAAGTGTAACGGTAATCCTTTCTGGCTTTGCAGTGCCTGCCCAGTGATTAAGCAAAGGGCGGGCGAAAAAATGAAAGCCTACCATCGTCGACACGGCATTACCAGGAAGACCAAGCCAAATAAAGCGTTCTCCCTTAGTCGCTAAATAAACGGGCTTGCCGGGTCTGATAGCGACTTTATGAAATAAGGCTTCGAACCCTAAAGAGCGCGCAAGAAGCGGAATAAAGTCTTTGTCACCGGCAGAGACAGCGCCTGTGGTTACAAAAAGAGTCGGCTCCTTGTGGCTCTCTAACAGTTCTTCGACCTCTTTTGCGGCAAGCTTTTCACAATCGGGAATGGTCTTAATGACGGAAGCTTCAAAGCCGAGTTTTTTGAAAGCAGCCTCAAGAAAAAACCGCGAAGAGTTATAGATCCCACCGAGAGGTAGCTTTTCTCCCGGCATGAGAAGCTCGTCTCCCGTTGATAATATGACCAGTCGTGGTCTTTTTTTGACTTTAAAGTGCGTCAGACCTAAAAAAGCCGCTGTCGAGAGGGTTTCGGGGCTTAGAACTGAGCCTTTCGGCAGGAATACGTCACCCTTTTTAAAGTCTTCCGCCTCTTTTCGAAAGTGCCGCCCTGCTTCACCGAGATCGCGAAAGCTCACTTTGCCGTCCTTTTCAATAGCGTCTTCGACCGGGATGATTGTATCGGCCCAATTGGGGACGTAGGCCCCCGTCATCACTTTGATACAGCCCATAGGCTTTTTTTCGGGAGGCTTATCAAGAGGTCTTGCGTAAATTGTATCGGTCACTTCAAGTGCACCTTTTTGAGCCTCTTCTCTTACCAGAGCGTAGCCATCCATTGCCGAATTTGTAAAGGGAGGTGAACACACCTCTGCCGTGGCATCTTGACTGAGGCAACGTCCAAGGCCGTCACTGAGCGAGACCTCCTCGTCATCCTCGTAGGGGGGTATTTTCTTAATAATTTCTTGTGCTTGATCGTAGCTCATAAGACTCATGATTTCTCCTTTTTGGCTCTTCCCTTGCACTTGCCTTGCAGACTTTCTACTGCCTGTAAAAGAACGTGTGAGATGCCGTCAAGCTGCTCACAAAGAGCTTGTGGGTTACTGGCGACGGCTAATATCAGGCTTTTATCTTTGACCCAGCCACCGCAGCGACCAAGTAGAGCATTATCTGAAAATTCCATACTATAACGGCGCATCTGCTCACCTAAGCCGGGGATCTCGTAGTCGCTATACTCGTCAATCGTTTGCGGAGATAGAGCACCTTTGCCAATCCCTGTGCTGCCAGAAACGATGATAAGAGGGGAGCTTGCTTGCGCTCTAAGAGCGGAGAGCAGGCTTTCCTTTTGCTCGCCAATCAAACATGAGCTATGAACCTGAAAAGACTCTCTTGCGGCGAGCCACTCTTTTACGGCAGTAATTGAACGCTCTTCTTTCTTGCCAAGCAAGCTCCTGCTATTACAGGCGATGATAGAGGAATCAAAGCGCTCCATGGTCCCCATCTCCCTTCCAATGGCCGAGTTTACCGCCCTTTTTTTGAAAACACCTTTGGAACA
>CAZBDM010000038.1:11299-15641 GCA_964490675.1 uncultured Oligoflexales bacterium | reverse complement strand
ATATTGGATTTTGCACGTGGATGGCGCCCCCCTTCTGAAAGGAGATAAAAAGCCAGATTTAATATGCCAGAGTGAGAGTGAACAAAACCTGAATCCTGGCGTCCTCTTTCAAACTCACAAAAATTTTATCTTTCGCAGGGGTTATATTGAAAAGTCGACAAGTCAGATTAGGGTAAGATTCGAGTAAGAATTTATTTAAAAGAAAAACGTTGAAATTTATTAATCAAAATTTGTGATTCTCTAAAAAAATAGAGGTCAGCCCGTTTTTACTTTAAATGAGAGCTTTGTTAAGATTGTTTCTATAACTTATCTTTCTCGGGAGAAGCCTAATGATACGTCACATAATAATTAGTACCTTGTTAACTTTATTCGGTTCTTCTTTGTCCTTCGCTGAAGATAAAAAGAGCATTGAGTGGACAGGCTGCGGTATTTCAAAGAAAGCTTTTATGACTAAGGCTGCAAAAATCTACGAAGAGAAGAAGGGTGTAAAAGTCTTCCTTTCTGGTGGTGGCGCAACCAAAGGTATTAGACAAACAAACTCAGGTGTCGCCATGATGGGTGGTGCGTGTCGTCACTCACTTCCCGAATCGTTTGGCTCTCTAGAAGGTAAAGTTAAACACACCGTTGTTGGTTGGGATGCAATAGTTCCAATCGTCAATCCAGCGAATCCTGTCGACAACATTCAGACCGCCCAAATCAAAGATATACTTATGGGTAAAATAACTAACTGGAGAGAACTTGGGGGTCCGGATCAAAAGATCGAAGTTCAAATCCGTCGTGGGGGTATCAGTGGTGTAGGGATGTCGATTCGTGAAATCCTCTTTGGCATGAAAGCTTCTGAAGTGAAAAACAGGAAGACACCAATCAAATTCGAAGCCAAGTCAAAGAAACACGCAAGTACTGGCCCTCTTGAAAAAGCTATTGAAAAGAAAAAGTGGGCTTTTGGTATTACTGGAATTAGCAGTGCTAAAAAGAGAAAAGTTAAGATCTTAAAAATCGATGGTGCCGATGTCACTCCTGAAAACATCGTTGCCGGCAAGATTTCGACTTTTAGACCTCTTTACATCGTTACTAACGGTGATCCTTCAGGAGACGTTAAAGAATTCCTTGATTGGCTTCTTTCTGAAGAAGGTCAAAAAGTGATTGAAGATGAAGCGACTGTATCTGTCAGACAGGGCAAAAAAGGTGGCTTAAAAGACAAGTATAAACATTGGGATAACAAAGAAGTAATCATCAACTACGGAATGATATAAGTCCAAAAAGGCTTTGAACGTCAAGCCAGGTCTTAGGCCTGGCTTTTTTTGAATCCGTAAGGACAGTGCCTGCAGCCGTTTTTACAGCAGTAACCGCGCCTCTTTAAGTAATCTCTTGTAAGCACCATAAGCCCTTCGTCATTAAAATAATAGTCTTTGCCTTCTTGAAGGTCTTCCTCACTCATACTGAAACCTGCCCTACCTTTATTGTTCGTCTTTGCCATATTCAATGTAAATTTTTAATAAATAAGAAAATAAGCTGCATTATAACATTCTATGAACATTTATATCGATCTTTAACATTGAGCACAAGCTTGCCTGCATCCTTGTTTCGTCAGCAAAGCCCTGAGCAGCGAGTGATTGACAACTTTCATTTAGTGTAATACTCAAGTGTCGCTTGTAAATTTACCAAAAAATAAATCTTTTAGGAGAATATTCCATGAGGAACCTACTTTTAGCCTTAGCCACATTTAGTATGAGCTTACCCGCACTTGCTGATGGTTGGGTGTGCGAAGATTCAGAGCTCAAAGTGATTGAGTACAACTACCTGAGTCCCAGTGATGGTACAAGAAATGCCCGTATTATGATTCTCGTCAATAAAAACTTTAAAGAAGATGGAGGCAAAAGAACGATCGCTGTATTCGACGCTGATACTAACTCGGTAGGCGGTACTGTTCTTTCACAGGATGGTGCAACCTACACTGGCGATGTTGACCTCCGTAAAAAAGCCTTTATTAAGTCAAAATACGAGTACATTCCTAACAAAGACGGAGTGGGAGCTCGTATTGAAAACACTGAAACAGTCACCCTCGCTGTTGATTTCACCTATGGTGATAACTTAGCTGCTGGTCAGACCACATCAGCTCAGTTTATCGTCGATAAGCGTAATGGTGAAGACTTCACTTTAGATTTAACCTGTACACGTTACCTGAAAGGCGAGTCTAAAAACTCTCAGGAGGAGCTTATCGAGCAAGCCTATGGTTATCTGGGGCAATACGCTACTCAGCAACAAATCCAGCAGTAGTTAAGTGCTACTGGAGACAATCATACCTCGCTCATTTGCGAAAGCCACCAAAGCTGCAGCTTTGGTGGCTTTTTAGCGGCAATCCTTAAAGATTTAAATCTCTCTTGTCTTTGTTCCGAAGGATATCGAAAGACAAGGGGAATTATGGATCGGTCATCCTTTAAAAAATTTGTTCAAGGTCAAGACTGGCAATACGACTCAAACCATTCGGGAGGTCAGGTCGAGTTTTTTTGGCAAGTTTGCTTTCCATTTCCAAAAAAACAGCTATGGGAAGTACTTTCTGATACTTCTTCGATTAATCAAAAGGTTGGATTTGGGCAGCTTAGCTTTGAAGAAAAGAAGGGTCAGCTCGTTGGTCAGTCAAAGGTTCTCAAAAGCGAGCAGATTTGGACTGAACTTCCTTGGGTTTGGCACTATGGTCGGCTTATACGTTCAGAGAGAGAATACCAAAAAGGCTGGCTTTCTTATTTTAAAGCGATGTTTTATCTCGAGGAAAAAGCTGACCATACACGTGTTTCCTTTCATTTTGGTTTTTATGGTCTAACTCCCTTTGCAAAATTCTTTTTAAAGGCGGTCGAGAGTCGTTTTAAGAAGCGTTATGTAAAATCAATCACTGCCTTACTTAACAAAAATAAAAGCCCTGTCTTAACAGAAATTTCTCCCCTGAGCTTGATAAATAAGCTTAACGAAGGAGGTGAAGAGAAGCTTTCGAAGCTTTCTGATCTTCTCAATCAACACAACATCGAAAAGAGACTGATCGATAACATTATAAGAATGATAAAAAACAGTGAAGATAAGGATCTTGATCGGATAAGAGTCTTACCTCTCGCCCTAAAATGGGGGGTAGCTGTCGACGAACTGATACAGATTTTTATCATTCTTACCAAGGCCGGCTTTTTTTATGTTAGTTGGGATATTATTTGTCCACACTGCAAGGGTGTCAGGGAGGAAAGTAGAACCTTAAAAGAGCTTTCCCAAGAAAGTGTCTGCGAGCCATGCAATGTAATTGTAAAAACCGATAGTGAGAACGCTATAGAGATCACCTTTCACGTGGATCCGTCAATTAGAAAAATTTCCAAAGTCGTCTATTGTGCAGCAGAACCGGCGAAGAAAAGCCATTTGATCCTTCAGCACCACTTAAAAAAGCAAGCATCTATTAAGGTTCCATTGGAACTAAAGTCTGGGTTTTACCGCCTGAGAGAAAACATTGAAAATAACTTTTTAGGCTTCGAAGTGTCACAGACATCAAAAAAGAGTGACTTAGTTTGGCGAATGGAAAAAAGCCAATCTTCCGCTTCTCTCGTTCTGTCTGAAAGGTTCACTTTGGACGTCATCAACATTCTGCCTTCGGCTACCATGCTCACTATTGAAAAACTTCATGAAAAAGACGAGGTGCTTAAGCCTTCTCATGTGATGTCTTTGCCAGAGTTTAGAGGCCTAATGATCGATGATTTTTTGTCTTCAAGTGTCAAGATCTTCCTCGGTCACCAAGTTATTCTTTTTACTGATATTGTAGGCTCTACAGCTATGTATGAAGAAGTGGGTGATATGCAGGCCTTTAATCTTGTCAGTCAACACTTTAAGCGACTCGAAGAGATCATCAGGTATTTGAGGGGAAGCGTCGTTAAGACCATCGGTGATTCAGTTATGGCTACTTTTGCTAATCTTGGAGACGCGATGAAAGCTGCAGAAAAAATTGCTTTCGAATTTAGTGGCAGCAATCCAGAACGCATCTTATGTCTAAGGCAATCACTGCATAAAGGTCCAGTTCTCGCTGTTAACATGAATGTTGGCATCGATTATTTTGGGCAAGCGGTCAATTATGCTGCAAAACTGCAATCCTTTGCGCAATCTGGAGAGGTTGCCTTGTCGCAATCTGTTTTTGAGGCCATTTCGAAAGATAAAGACCTCGGTGAGTGCTTTGAAGTCCAGGAAAAGCTTTCTAACAAAAGCGCCCAAAGAGTCTATATCCTGAAGCCAAAAGGCCGATCACTGCGCAGAACGGCCTAATTTTCTGTTCACAAGTCTCTAAAACCTTTCAGCTTTGTATCATTCAACTCGACAA
>CAZBDM010000038.1:5165-11289 GCA_964490675.1 uncultured Oligoflexales bacterium | reverse complement strand
AAATCTGAGAAAATAGCATATCGTAAAAAAATCATAAATCATTCCAGATCATTACAAATTGTTTTTAAGATCGTTTCATTTTGACCGAATGGTGGTCTTGTCAAGCAAAGGAGGAATTATATATGCGCAACCTAACAAGACACTTAACTTATTTAACGCTAGCTTTAGGACTTTCTTCAGTCGGCTATGCCGAGGGTGAAGGAAAAAAGGAAGAAGCTCCTAAAGTAGTTGATGCGAGCTACGAACCTTTTTGTAAGAAAATCCCAGAATGGCCAAAAGGTTCGGATGTTCCTTCCGACTCTGAGTACAAAGTTAACAACGTCGGTACTCCCATCACAGCTCAATTTGCAAAGTCTAAGTGGAAGCAGCCTGACTGGCTTATTATCGATACTCGCGGTAAACAAGACCGTGCTCTTGGCAAGATTGGTAAAACTGTTTTGTTGACAGCCGACTACAAGAACGAAAAGAAAAATGAAATAACCGAAGAAAAATTGACTAAAAAAATTAAGCGTCTCACCAAGAATGATAATTTTAAAACTTGGGACGATATCAAAAATAGTAACCTAAACTTTATCGTTTTCTGCAATGGTAAAAAGTGTCATAGGTCATCATTTGCTGCCTGTGAGCTTCGTCGTAAAGGGATTCCTGAAGACAGAGTCTATCTTATGCTAGGTGGCTATCCTGAATGGCAAAGCGCTGTCCTTGCTCACTAATAAAGCCTGCGAAGAATAATTTTAATCGGTATATATAATTCCTCTCTAATGCAGTTAGAGAGGTTTTACTTGTCTAAAGAGTTTCGATAATTGCATTGATATCGACTTCTTTTTTGTCTCTGTCTATTTTTATAGGATCAGCTGCCCTTACTTCACAGTCCTTAATGCCGCAAGCTTCACAAGTATCCGCTACGATTTTCTTAGGAATATCTGGATCGTTGACAAAACTCATTTTCTTTGAGGTTTGCTTATCAATAGCAATACCTATGGTCACACATACATTTCTTGATTTGTCGAGCTCGTGGGAATAGGCCGCCGAAAAACAGATATACTCGTTGTCCGTTTCAAAAAAAGAAGACTTCTGCACACCAACTATGAAATCTTCTTTTGCTTCTATGAGCTGTTGCATTAAAGATGTCGTGATCCACCTCCGGCAGTAATGCCCAATGGTCTTTACCCCATGTGGAGAGTGAAGCTCGGCAAGATGGAGTTCTCTTTGCAGGGAGTAAGAGTCTTTTTTCTGGTCGTATTCGCATTTTAAAAAGAAGATTTGATCCATCTTTAAAAAACTCGGTAAGATCTGAGTCAGTCGATGAAAAAAGCTGTCGACGGTTCCAGGATAGGTCTCAATCAGCTTTTTAAAATGAT
Organism: uncultured Oligoflexales bacterium; assembly: GCA_964490675.1. GTDB lineage: Bacteria > Bdellovibrionota_B > Oligoflexia > Oligoflexales > JAWKNZ01 > CAZBDM01. Next base: position 9,928 of record CAZBDM010000038.1, on the reverse strand, counting down.
CGTTATGCCATGACTTCTGTCCGAAGAAACTCTTCATTTCGTTGACGAAAGAGCGTCTGGGAATAATCAAAGCGCTAGCGAAGTAAGAGGCCTTAAAGTTGTTGTCAAGCTGCTCGTAAGAGTCGACACTAACGGTTGGGTAGGTTTTTAACCTTTCTTTGAGATCTAGCCAACAATTAGCAATTTCTCTCGAGAGTAAAAAGACCTTCTCACGTTCACTAAGCTCTTTATTGAGATAGAGTCGATTTGATTTTTCACCGGTTATGAAAACATAAAGGTCTTTGAGGTGAGGGTTTAACTCCTTAAAGGACTTGACTAGGACTTCGTAGTTATACTCTTTTTCAAGAAACTGAATCAGATGATTCGCCGTCAAAAAATCACTTAAGCTACCATCGGTTGTCTTAAGGTCGTGAGCGTTACAAAAGGAGAAGACTTTTTCCTCGAGCTCGGGGAAATAGTTGTGATTCATGTCTAAAAAAGCCCGCAGAGTGGCCTCAAAGAAATCCTCAACCTTGATATTATAGATGCGAGCAAGCTCGATGAGAGTGCCGACAAACGCATTAAATGCGCGTGGGCGGTCGGCCATGATCTCAAAGAGGGTGCGGGCGGGGATACCGAACACATCAAAGGGCAGGCCGGAGAGGAGATTCTTTTCGAGCACTTTTGACAAAAGACTCATTTCTTTTTCGAGTTTGAGAGAGATCAAGTCTTCGTAGCTCACTCCTAAAGACTGGGCGAGCTGGAGGACTTTTTCGCCCTTTGGGTACTTTTTGCCCTTCTCTATTTCGTTGATGTAGGAAGGCGACAATCCAGCCTTCTTTGCTAGGTCTTTAAGTGATAAACCTGCGTTTTGGCGAAGGTTTCTCAGCTTTAAGCCAAAAATAAAGCGTAATGTCTCCTGATCTAAAAGCATATTCAATCCTATCGTCTAACTATCTAAATACAATAGCATAATTAGTTTCGTTTAACTCTAAACCCCTAACTCTCCGTTAAGCCTTTTGTGCCATTTTTGCTTAGGGCGAAAACAGCCATTTAGCGAATATTAAACCACAGCGAATATTCGCTTGTCATCTGTTTTCCGCTCGGGCACAATATTAAGTAGCTGTACTTTTGGTGGACCCAAATCGAAACGGAGAAAAAAATGACTACGAACACAAAAAACCAGAAACCGTTGGGGGTCATGATTGCACCCGGGGCTGCAAACCCTTCCGCTGTATCGCTCATCAATGATGAAGTTAAAGAAATCTTAATGATTTGTCATCGAGAGCTTAACGGACAGCGTCTTAATCTACTTGCAGAGCGTAAAAATAGGCAAAAGAAGTATGATGCAGGTAGGCTTCCGACTTTTGAGGAATACCATCCTGCTAGTGAACAGGTCTGGAAGGTCGCTCCGATTCCTGAGGATCTGCTTGAAAGAAGGGTCGAAATCACCGGACCTATTAATAATACTAAAATGGTCATTAACATGTTAAGCCGAACCGCAGATGGTGCCCGTGCTGACATGGCAATGTTGGATTTTGAAGATTCAATGAAGCCGAATTGGAATAATGTCATTGACGGTGTGCTTAATATCATTGGTGTTGCGCAAGGCGATCTTAAATTTGTTCAACCAGGAAACGAGGGCAAACCAGAAAAAATATATCAGATCAATCCTCAAGATATGGCACACCCAATGGTCCGTATCAGGGGGCTTCACCTGGAGGAAGCTAATCTCGCCTGTAATGGCGAAAATTTATCTGCTGGTATGGTTGATCTCGTGCTTACTGCTTACCACACCGCAAAAACTTTCATTAATAACGGTATGACTCCGAAGTTTTATGTCCCCAAAGTCGAGCACTATCTCGAAGCAAGATGGTGGCACACTTTATTTAGTCTTGTTGAAGCAAGACTTGGAATTGAAAATGGCACCCTTAGAACCACTCTTCTTATTGAGACGCTTCCCGCGACATATCAAATGGAAGAGATTCTTTACGAAATAAGAGGACGCTGCGTTGGTTTAAACGGCGGACGATGGGATAAGATCTTCAGCGATATAAAAGTCTTAAGAAACCATCCTGACCGCATTCTCTCTGACCGCTCAAGCATCGATATGAGTAAGGAATGGATGGACAACTATGCAAAGAGATTAATCAAGATTTGCCACATGCACGGTGCTTTTGCGATGGGCGGGATGTCTGCCTTTACTCCTGGTAAAGATCCCCAGACAAGAGAGCAACAGCTTGAAAAGGTCAGGCAAGATAAAGCGAGAGAAGCGGATATCGGACACGACGGTTGTTGGGTTTCGCATCCTTTTTTCATTGGAATGGCGAGAGAGCAGTTTCGCAAGAAAAATCAGCTCGATGTGGTGTTGTGTGATTTTCCAAAGAGACCGGAGCTTTTACCGCGTCCTGAAGGACCTAAAACTCTAGATGGTCTTAGAACCAACGTCAGAGTCGGTATCGCTTACCAATTTGGTTGGGACCATGATTTAGGTTGTATTGCTTGGGACGGTCTTATGGAAGATTTGGCGACCCTTGAAATCAGTCGTGCTCAAACTTGGCAGTGGCTTCATCACAAAATAAAACTTGATGACGGTATCGAAGTCACCAACGAGTTGGTTGCGAGAATCTTTGACGAGGAGTGTGAAAAGATCATCAAAGAGGTCAGCGCTGAACTCAAAGAAGCCGGCCGCGATGAAATCATCAATAAGACCAAAGAAGAATACCTTATTGCAAAAAACGAAGCTAAGCAGCTCTTTCTTCAAGAAGAACTTAGCGACTTTTTCAGCATGTCTTCAAATGTTGTTTCAACGAATAATATGAACTCACAAATGTCCATGTAAGGGAGAGAAAATGAAGTTTGAAAAAGAAATTAAAGATATCGAAAAAGATTGGCAGGAAAGTCCCAGGTGGCAAGGCATTAAACGTAACTATGCCGCTGAAGAAGTCGTTAAATTACGCGGCAACGTGCGAATTGAATACTCTCTTGCTAAACAAGGATCTGAGAGACTATGGGCTCTTATGCAGGAAATAGAAGCGGTAAGAGCACTTGGTGCTCTCACCGGTAATCAAGGGGTTCAACAGGTCAGGGCCGGCCTAAAAGCGATTTATCTTTCAGGGTGGCAGGTTGCAGCAGATGCTAACCTTGCCGGTCAAATGTATCCAGACCAGAGCCTTTATCCGGTGAACAGTGTACCCTCGGTTGTTAAGCGTATTAATCAAGCTCTTATGCGAGCTGATCAAGTCGACTTTGCTGAAGGAAAGACTGACACGCACTGGATGGCTCCAATCGTCGCCGATGCTGAGGCGGGATTTGGTGGGGCACTTAATGCTTACGAACTGATGAGAGGAATGATCGAAGCTGGTGCGGCTGGTGTTCACTATGAAGATCAGCTTGCTTCTGAGAAAAAGTGTGGCCACTTAGGTGGTAAAGTGCTGGTCCCAACCAAGCAGTTTATTAAAACACTATCAGCAGCGCGTCTTGCTTCTGATGTTATGGGAGTTCCAACAGTACTAATAGCGAGAACTGATGCCAACGCGGCGACTCTTCTTACCAGTGATGTTGATGAATACGATCACCCAAGACTCGCTGGTGGAAGAACACCAGAAGGCTTCTACCGCATAAAAAACGGTCTTGAGTCGGCTATTGCGCGTGGACTTGCTTACGCACCTTATGCTGATTTGATCTGGTGTGAGACTTCCACTCCAGATCTTGGCGAGGCTAAAGAATTTGCTGATGCTATTCACGAGAAGTTTCCAGGTAAGATGCTTGCTTACAATTGCTCGCCGTCTTTTAACTGGAAAAAACACCTCGATGAAGACACCATTGCTAAATTTCAGAATGAGCTCAATAATATGGAGTACAAGTTCCAGTTTGTTACATTGGCTGGATTCCATGCCCTCAACCACTCGATGTTCCAGCTTGCCAAAGCTTATTCAGAAAAATGTATGACTGCGTACTCGCAACTACAAAACGCTGAGTTTGCAGCTGAAGAGCAGGGTTATACAGCCACCAAACATCAAAGAGAAGTAGGTACAGGCTACTTTGACTTCATCAGTCAAGTCGTGTCAGGTGGAGAAAGCTCCACTTTAGCGATGGAAGGCTCTACTGAGGCTGAGCAATTCTACGATAAAGCAAAATAAAATACCTTAAGTCAGTTATCACTTAGGCCCTTGGTTGTTAAAAAACCAAGGGTTCATTTTTTATGCCAAAACCCGAAAAAGCTGCCGGCAATGCCACCGAGAATATGGGAGGTTTGCGAGATTTGATCAGTCTTAAGCGAATCAAAAAATTCGCGGCTAAAATAGATCACAGCAATGAGGATAAAGGTGAGTGGGATCTCACCTTGTTTGAAGTTTGTAAAGCCACTGAGAAGAAGAAGCATAAAAACAATACCGCTCGCCCCAACAAGTCTGTGCTCCATAAAAAAGCCGTTGATCAGGCCGGTGGCAAGAGCAGTGATAAAAATCATGATGATGAGGTCTTTTGAGCCGTATTTTTCTTCAATCAAAGGGCCGATCAGCAAAATAAGAAAGAAATTGCCAGTGAGATGCGACCAGTTTGCATGCCCAAAGATATGACTGACGAGTCGGAAATAAGATACGATACCACTTGGAAATTCGCCTTCAGCGGGTGCTGAAAAATATGTGCTGACAATATCCCCAAGCCATAAGCTTTGAATGACCATAAGCGCTGTTGACAGAAGTGCGAAGCTTAAGATGACAGGGGAGTTGTAAGTAATCGATAGTTTTTTCATATCATTATTTTACAACACACCTGCGCTC
>CAZBDM010000038.1:0-5155 GCA_964490675.1 uncultured Oligoflexales bacterium | reverse complement strand
GGAGAATTTACTCGCTCGTCTCGCTACTTGGACAGCTTATGATTGCGGTGTCCATGGTCACGTCTTTCAGCTGGCTGCTCTCTGGCAGTGCAAGATCCTCCGGCTTGTCTTGCCAGAAAGTCTGCGCTCTGTTGACGCCACCGAACGCGAAGCTTGTTTCGGTAAATTCAAAGATTCCGCACCAACCAGGATTTGTCGCAGAGCTCTCATCAAAGGCAGGTTTATTTTTACATAGCTGAGGAATTTGATTGTGATACCAAAGAAGTACGTCCTTTTCTGTTTCGTCGGTGACACCAGCAACGTAGATTTCCGGTACGACCGTTTCAGAGGAACTATTAAAATAATCTGAAACACCCCAGTACTTGGCGTTTTTTGTGCCGATTTCCTGGCTCGTCTTAAGGGCTTCTTTGAAAGACTTCTGGTTATTGATAAATGGTTCTTTTGCATCAAGTGTGCCTGAAATCGAGTAAATTACTGACAACACAGTGTCTGTTGTCCTCTCAGACTTGAGCTCGTAAACGGAGGAGCCGATCTTCAAGGCGGGGTCTGTTACTGAGGCGCCAGATCCATCTTTAAGAGGGATACTGATCTCGGAATTTCTTTGATAAAAGAAATAACTCTTGTCTTCATGCCAGCGTGCAATGACGACAGGTTTATCATCAAGGCAAACGATGCCAGTGTGGCTAAACTGATCGGTCGCACCTTCTTTTGTCGCATAGATCGTTTGTTTGCCAAGACTTGTCGTTTCACTCCAAACTTCTTCCTCAGGGATTTCTAAGCTATTGACGTACTCAATGACAGATCCTATTGATTTGACCCCATCAACAAAGCGACTGACAGGGTTATTGAAAGTATTCTTATTATCACTATCGGCGGTGGTTAGGCGCAGTCCTGTCTGCTCGAATGATTCACTGGTATTATCGACTGAAGAAAGATCGTTAATCTCCGGGTCAGGGATGTTAATATAGCTTTGGCTTGGTTGAGGGGGGTTACCAATGCGGGTACCGCCTTTACCTGGCTCGTCTTGCGCGCAGGAAAGGGTAAGTCCAAATAGGGAAACAAAGACCAGTATCTTTAAGCAATAGATCATATTCGTCGTCAACATCAGTTTTCTTCGCCTACATGAGTGACAGGAAACATTTGAACATTGATTTGAAAGATTTCACTGTCAGATTTATGTGATTCCAGAAGTTCTACTTCATCAAGCAGCTTATTGATTTTAACTTTTAACCCTTTGACAGCACTCAGGGGTAGAGCAATAGTTTGTGCTACGACTTCCCTTTGTTCTTGCTTAACCCGAAGAATTGAGTCCTTGCCTAAATCGATCATCTTTTGATGAAAGCGAACGGCTGCCATGTGGCTGAGTTCAGGAGGCGAATGGACTTTTTCTGCGGTTCTTTTGTATGTATCGTTTTTTTCGTCGTAAGTCACAAGCCCTAGCTCAACGAGACTTTTCATTGCGTAGCGGATCTCTTTTAAGTGGACGGGAAAGTTAAGCTTCTCTTGGATCCACTTCGGATCGTTTTTAAACTCTTCAAGAGCTGTCATTTCTCTAAGAATAGGAAGGTACCAGCGCTCTATATACCTTAGAACATTTGAATCAATGACAAGATCCTTTTCGAGTTTTTCCTTGCATTTCATCATTTCACTGTAGAGATCATCTCTTTTATTGGCGTCTCGGTTATTTACAAAATCAACCATGGCAAGGAAGTAGCGTTTTTTCGGTCCTTTGATCTGCAAATTTGTGACGATTTTCTCGGCTGCTTTAACTGTCAAAGTGCGGTCACCGATGATGATTAACCGAGAGGAGTTGTTTTTGCCGAAGCCCAAATCCTCACTAAAAAGGAGATAAGAATAGCTTGGGATGAGCTCCTTGGCATCTTGATATAGCTTTTTTAGAAAATTCTTATAATCAATGTATTCAGAGATCTGTAGCTCTTTCATACATTTCGTGAGTACTTTTTGTCTGTCCTTGCTTTCGGTCATAGCTTTCCTCGTTTACATACAAAAGTCTTATCGGCATCTAATTTTAAATTCTTAAGCTGCTCAAATAGTCTTTTTAAATTATAGGGTTAATGGCTTATCGCGGCAAGGGGTGCGTTAAAAGTGAATCTTTTTTGGGGGGGAGAACCCCTAGCTGCTGGTTAGAGTCGTGGGAAAGGCGAGAGAAGTCTAGTGGCTGGTCTTTACCGGTAAGCTTTCCAGCAGATAGTCGACTAAACGGACGTGTTGCATGCGGGAAGCGGCAAAGATGTAGCTATCGTTGTCAAGTTCGAGAATAATAAAGTTAAGCGAACGGCTACTCGCCATGAGCTCAGAAGTTTCCTTGATAATAATATTGTCGGATCCGGTGCGAAAGGCACGCCATTTGATGCCCTGTCTTTCAAAGTTAAAGGTTTTTGGCAATTTAAGTTCGGGATTCTTGTAGCTAACAATGGTTAATTTTGTTTGTTTCTGATCAACCATAGAAAAGACAGCGGCCTCTTTGCCAGCAAAAGCAAAGATCCAGGCGTTTACAAGAGAGAGTTCGGGGTGTTTGAGAAGCCAAGGCTTTTCGATAGAACGATCAAAAAGAGCCTTTATATCTTGGTCTTCTAGGGGCGTTTTTGAATAATCTGTTGAGTTGTAGGTCCAGTCGTAAATTTTTTGAGTAAGAGCGGGGAAAGCTTTTTTGAGATCTGGACGCGGCGCGTTGACGCCAACGTTGTAGGTGTAAGCAAAGATCGACACGATAACGACTGTAAAAACGACCATGATGCCTATGACAAAGCGGCTGTTATTTTTTCTTTCGCTCATTTATCTCTTCCTTTTGGCTCAGCAAACTTTCTTTAACCGTTTGAAAAAGTAAATCGGGTGCTTTTTCCAAAGCTTCCTTTAAGGGCAAATCCTGAGGTGAGATCTTTTTAATAAACAGATTCTCAGTTATTGCTTTTCGACTCGAAAGATCGACGTGCCCGGCAAATATAAAGCACTGTTTTTTATATTTTTGACAGAGCCGAATGATCCCCATTGGTCCTTTTCCTGACAGGGAACTATCATCAAATTTACCTTCGCCAGTGATAATCAAGTCGGCGCTTTTGATGTCTTTTTCTAAACAAAAAAGATCGCTGATCATCTCAAAGCCTGAGCGTTGTTGGTAGGGAAAGACAAGCTTTAACCCAAACCCTAGGCCGCCCCCAGCTCCGTTGCCAGGCTCGTCAATCATAGCCTGGTTAAGCCCTTTCGTTAAGCACATTAATTGAACCAGGGTTTTACTTGTTTTGTCAATGAATTCAATATCTTCAGCGCTTAGCCCTTTTTGGGGGCCATAGACTCTAGCAGCTCCTTGGGGGCCACAGAGAGGGTTATTAACGTCACTAGCTATAGTAAGACGGGCGTCTTTTATGTCGAGCATCGATTGCCAGTTTAAACCAGCAATATCGCTAAATCGCCTAGGCGTAACCGGGAAAATTTTTTGTCCAGACCGATCAAGAACTTTCAATCCTAGAGCAGACAGACAGCCTAAGCCGAGATCATGGGTGGCCGTACCGCCTAGACCAACAATGATATGTTTCGCTCCTCTCGAAAGAGCCTCCCCTATAAACTCGCCGCAGCCGTAACTATTATAGGTCCAAAGGTCTCGTTCGTCATGGTCCAGCCACTCAATACCGCCCGCCTGAGCTGACTCGATGACGGCTGTTTTCTCACCAAAGAAGTCGTCTATGAGGGCGTAATGACCAGTGTGATATTCTCCTGCTTTGGGACCTTGGACTTTGATCGAGTGTAATTGGCCGTTGAGGCCTTTTGCTAGTGCTTCTGCAAACCCTTCACCACCATCGCTTATTGGTTTAGAGAGAAGCTCACTTTCTTTATAACCGAGATCAATCAGAGCATTTTGACAAATTTTGTTTGCCGCACTTGCACTCATACAGTCTTTAAACTTGTCAAAAGCAATGAGGATTTTCATCTTTATGATTCTTTAAGAGTCAAATCTAGAAAAAGAGCGGCTGACCAGCTAAAGTTCTTCGCTCCCAGCCCATCACCGTTTCTTGAATCGTAGTACTCTCGAAATCCTGAGGTCGCGACCAGTTGCGTCGTTTTTTCAACAAGCTCTTCACCAAATATAGGCTCAAAAAACCAGTTAATGATAATCCAACTTGGGCCGCGCCAATAGCTTCGTGGCTTAAAATCTCGACTATTTTTTGACACGGTTGACAAAGGAAACTCTGCCCAAAAATTTTCTCGCAGTTTAGTCGTCAAAGCATCTCTATTGATAGCGAGATGATCGATAAGAAGAGGAAAAAAAGTGCCGATCGAATCGATAGAATAGCGCTGTTTTTCTTGGACATGGTAATAGTCAAAACGGCAATGCTGTTGATTCCACAACTTGTCGACGAGAGCTTCGGCTAATTTTTCGCCCCGCTGTTTTGCTTGTGACTGGTAGGAGAATCTTTCCGAAAGGCGAGAGAGTGCTTTTTCAGACATCGCCAAAACAGATGACATCATTGGGTCGTATACTGCAAATGGACCGGGTCCAAAATTTTCGTTCTTTATGGCGTCAACGATCGCCATATATCTTTTGTATTCTTCTTCTGAGGGTCTTTCGGAGGGGTCACCGACTTTGTCCTGGTCGACTCTTTTGTAAGGTGGTGCAAGATTTGGATCGATCGACTTCATGGGGGGATCCCAAGAAGGTGAATTATCCATTCCGCTTTCCCAGGGGTGGGCGATTGCTACAAGATTCCAATTGAGGGGATCTCTCTGGTTGTAAAAAAATTGGTGCGACTTTTCAATCGCCGGTAAAAGTGCTTTGACCCTAGAGGGGTCAGCTCCTCTCTCTAACAGCTTTTCCAGACAAACGGCCCAAATAGGAGGTTGAGAAATCGTTGAACTAGTCTCGCAGCCCCAGCTTTCTGGGCTCGGAAAGTAATCGCTAGCGCTTAAGTCAAAGACCATGTGAGGAACTCGTCCGTCTTGCCAGGCGTTTTCTAAAAGGCATTCGATTTCCGTGAGAGCGCGATCGATATCGATAAAAGACCAGCCGAGCGAAATAAGGGCGGAGTCCCAGGCCCACATATGCGGGTAAAGGTGGTCAGAGGGAATCGTGTGGCGGCCACGATCGTTATTTTTTAAGACGTTTTTATTTAGAATTTTTTTTATTGTGTGGTTCGTATTC
>CAZBDM010000037.1:15519-15776 GCA_964490675.1 uncultured Oligoflexales bacterium | reverse complement strand
CACCAAGAAAATGGCGCGCCCAACTAAATTCAGATCCGAAGTACCAACCATCTGTTGGCCAGGCAAGGTCGTTGCGCTTATCGATGTTAAGTCTCAGTCCGGTGCGGCCAATTCTGATGTCACCTGTCGCGATTAAGTTAATCTCTTGCTCGGGCGAGCCCTCTTCGTTGCTGACCTTTTGGCCATAAAAGGCTGCCACCTGACTTCCTGGTAACAGGTAACGAAGGCGATGAATAAAAGCGATCTCACCAGAGCGA
>CAZBDM010000037.1:8650-15509 GCA_964490675.1 uncultured Oligoflexales bacterium | reverse complement strand
GCGACTAAGCTTCCAAAACTCGTCTGCTGTCGCACTTTGACCTACTGATATACGTGCGTCGATAGGGTAATTGAAGATATAAGGTTCAACGTATCCTGCACCGATTTTACGACCTATGAGGGTTTTGTTATCAATACCTTCTTGGTGAACTTCCTCGCTGAAGCCACCGCGGATACTAATCTGACGACCGACACCAAACAAGTTGTTGTAAGACGTTTCCGTGATAAAGCGAATCCCTCGGGTGATATCGTAGCCTGGTCCAAAGGAAACAGTTCCAAACTTACCTTCTCTAACCTCTATTTTGAGATCGACAACATCGGCTTGACGAGACACGTAAGTGCGGTCAACAGGTATGATTTGAACAGAATTAAACAGACCAAGATTGACGAGCGCCCTTCTTGACTCATTGATTTCTTCTGGGGAGTACCAATCGCCTGTTTCAAAGAGAAGCTCTCGGTAAACAACTTTTGGTTTAGTCTTTAAAAGTCCGACGACGCGAATCTGACCGATCTTTACTCTTTGGCGTTCTTCTATATTGACAATGACAGTGGTAGCAGTTCTGTTTCGGCTTTGTCTTGATTGCAGCAGGATATCAACTTTTGCATAGAGAAAACCTTTATCAACGTAGGCTTTTAGAACCTGTTCTTTGTATTCTTCAAGTTGAACCCGACTTAGAGGTTCGCCTTTTTCGAGTTCAAAGAGATCATTAAGTTCATCGCCTTGGAAAAAGTCGTTTCCTTTGAATACCAAGCCAGCGAAGAGACGCTGTTTTCTCTCTTGAATAACAATAACGAGTTGGGCTTGAGCGCTGTTTTTGTCCTTGGCGATCCTTGGATCACGAATACTGACGTTCCAATAACCTTTTTCTTGATATGCTGACTTGAGGGCATCGATACCTTCGTAAATCTGATCGATGTTGAGGACCGTCGAATCCCTGAAAAATCCTACCAAACCCATGATTTTTAGAGCTTCCGAACTTTTAAAAACAGTCATACCTTCAAATTGAATATTACTTAAGATGTACTGTGGACCTGGAGTCACATCGTAAGTATAAATGACGATGTCGTCTTTCTCCTCCCTTTTGGGTTCGTTAACCTCCACATCAGCAAAACCTCTATTTTTGTAACGTTTCTTCAACTCTGAGGTCATAGCTTCTGGTCCGATAATGGTGGGATCAAGACCGGAATACTCTGATTCAGTAAAGAGATCGTCTATGAGAAAACGCTTTGATCGATCTTCGATTTTGTATTGAACTTTCTTGCCAAGACTACCGCTGATTTTGACAATTGCTGTTAATTTATCAGGAGCATAAATCAATCCTTCGTAGACGACATTCAAGCCACTGTAGCCTTCTTCTCGTAAGCGATCTTCAAATTCATCGATAGCTGTTTCTACAAATTTCTTATCGCATATTTCACCTACTTCAATTTTCGGCTTGATATTTTTGGGTGTTTCAAAACCAATGTCGATTTTACTTACGATACAGGGTTCGCCTTCATCGATTTTCAGCTCATAAGCGATTCGATCACCGTCGGCTTGTGTTTTCATCATAAAGACAGCATTAGGAAATCCTTTTTCTTCGAGTCTGAAAGCGAGATTTTTAATGAGATTTCTTCGTACAGTTTCTGAATCAATGCGCCCCAAAAAGCTCTGGCTAACCTGCCTGAGAAAGCCAATATGGGCGTATGTCGGCATTTCAAAGTCGATATCGTAGATAATCTTTGCTTGCTCACCACGGATGACCCAACTGCCATTGATGTGTAAAGCTTCCAACTGAGCCAAGGGAAAACGTTGGGCTATGGCTTTAAGCAGCTTTTGTAGTTCCTCTGTATTATTGACTTGAGGGTGGCGAGATTTTAAATCTTGTAGTTGATCAAACTCGACTTTCGGAAAATCCGCTGCAAGCTGCCAAGGGTCTGCCGATGCGATATTAGTCAGGAGAAGACCATACAGCAATGTGACGATTATTTGCAAAACCCTAAATATCATTTCAAAATTTCCTAAGGAAAAGCAAATCTAAACTTAACATCAAAAGTGGTATTAGATCTATCTTTTGCTGAGGTCTCATCGTTTGGTTTTACATAATCAATGTGAGCTGAAATACTTTGATGCAATGGGTACTCGGCAGTCAATCTGAGCGTGCTCGGATCACTTCGTAGAATTAAATCTAAATCCTCAACGACATTAATCGGGAAGTTAAGGCGAGGGGTAGGTGAGTCATCGACTTCTGAAGGATAGTAGTCGAGATAGACCTCCTGGATGACATCCTGGCCGGTTAGATCAAATAGCTTCTCAACGGGTTGTTCAAATTGACCCGCAACAATGTTGAGTGCTTCGGTACTTACGGCATTTCTTTCTTCAAAACTGAAAGACCGATTGGGTAGCTTCCCCCTTGAGAGAAGAATGAGGGTATCGATGGGTGTTATAGGCGTGCCGTCTTCTTTAGTCGGAGGATCTACCGAAATATCGAAGACTGGTTTAGAGGCACGACCAGATCCCAATATACTCACACGATAAGGAGAAACATCTGCAACCGCTAGTAAATCCAGAGAGGGGTCGAGCTTGACAGGATCATCAAAAGTAATGAGGCCGCGACGAAACTCAAAATCACGCTTGTAGACGAATTTACCTTTGACAATTTCGACTTGACCGGAAACTTCTGGTTTAACGTCACTTCCCTTTAAGACAAGATCCGAAGAAAGTGTGATATTTATGTTTCTGTTACGAATATTGATCGACTCGTTTCCACTGATGTTGATATTGAAGAGTAAGTTCGGCTGTTCTCCAGCCTTATCCGTTTTAACTGATGTCTTTCTGATTTCTTTTAAGATTTCATTGGTCAGATCAAAGTTTCTGGTTGACCGTGATTTGACAATATTAATATCTCCATTGATCAGGTAAGGGATTGAGTCACCGGAGATATTGATCGTACCACTTATAACACTATCGACAGATTTGATCAGTGGGATCGGGGTTATAAAATTTGTATTATCAAGGACGATCGTTATGTTACTTTTGGCGGTCGATTGTTGCGATACTTTTAGACGTCCACTGGCAGTAATCGTCCCCTGCCCTTTTTTGGTTGACAAAGAATTGATGGCAAATAACCCTTTTTCATAAACCATTTCAAAGTCCATTTCTTTAAATGCCGGTCGGATATTTGCAATTCCTAAAGACAGTGGTTGCCAGTCTTTGCGGTTGAGATCTTGCGGGAGATCTTCAAGCTTGACATAAAAATCTGGTTTGTCGATTGAGCCTGTCAGTGACATCGTCATTAAGACCTTACCTGTAGTTGTTTCGACTTGGTCAAAGAGCTGCTTGAGGAGAGCAAGATCGATCTCTCCTTGTAGTTTGACAGCTAGTTTATCGGGGGGGCGATTACCATCGAGCGATAGCTCAAGGTCGATGAACTCTCCTACAATATTGAGCTTCTCTTTATCGACAAACTGCCAGCCCTTGGGTGAAAAGTCTATGCTTACTGGTTTCGAGTTCCTTAGGTACAAGGCTTCATTGGCAAGTTCTTTTTGATGGCTGTATTTAACCAGCAGTTCTTTCAGGTTGAGCTGGCCTCGTGAGTTCCACCAGTCGCTTAAGTACCCTTTCATATTCCAGTCAGCTGAAAGATAAGCAAAGTTGCGTGGATCTGAGGCGAAAACTTGTGTCCCTAATGGGCGGATATCAAATTGTTTGAAACTGAAGTACCATTCGTAGGGAAGATTTTTTTCAGAAAGATCCATTGAAACTCTGCCGCGCAGTGCTTGCCCTGAGTGATCGCAGGTAACATCCAAGAATGAATCGTTTATAAATCCCTGTATTTGTAAGGGGGCGATTTGGGATCCAAGAATACTCAAATGGCCGACTTGACCATTGAAAGAGCCCTGTAGCTGATTGATCGTGCCTTCTATGTTTGCTTGTAAATCAATTTTACCTTGCAGTTTTGCTTTTTGAAGGTAATGCCCGGCGATTGGCAAGTGCCCCAAGTCGTCTTGGTTCTCTGTATTGGTGTTAGCACTTGCGAGACCCTTCTTTTGGATGGGATTAAATGTGTTTAATGAAATTTTATAGTGATCATCTTCGGAAAGACCAATGGTTTCAAGAAAACTAGTCGACCTGCCTTTGGGAGGTATTTGAGTCGGGTTGGCTCTGATGTGATCAACATTGAGTTTGACAAAAAGATCTTTTAGTTGAAGGTTGCTATTTTCGATTTTGAACCCCTCCCGGTCCGACTTTAAAGTCAAATCGACTCGGTCGAGGTATCTCTCGTCATTGAAGTCGATTTTTGAGACGACTGCATTGAGGGTTCCGGTCATCATTCCCGGATAAAGAATAGGTCCTTTTATTTTACCGTTGATCTGATTGATCTCCATCGCAAACTGATGCTTTGTCTTCAAGGAGTCGACGAAATCTTCAATTGTATTATATGCAATTTTGCTCACCGAAAGATCGCTGTCGATCTCAAGTCCTTTTATTTTCAAGTGACCTTTTTTTGAAGTGAAGAAAGCCCCAGAAGGCATGCGCGCACTTAAATTTTTCCAGTGGAGAAGCCCATCATCGTAGATGGCATATCCTTTGAAACGGTCGAGTGGAAATCCAATGATTTTTGTTTCGTCGCTTTCTAATAGATTGCTAACTTTTATTTGATCATATCGTCCGAAGACTCTGGTTTTCAGTGAAGCATAACCAGCCAGTGGTATTGTTGCAAAATAATTTGCTAGACCCAGATCTAAAGATTCGCTTGCAATTTTGAGGTCGGCTCCCTTATTACTAAAAGCAAAACCTCCATCAATCGCAAGGTCTGAAATGTGATCACCTATTTCAATGACATGGTTAAGACTTTTTGAATGTCCTTTTTCTCTGTAGAACGGTTTACTGACATAACAAAGACCTTCAGTATCGTTAAATGCCATACCATCACTATTGATTGCCAGTTCTATATTCATACGACAGGAAGGGGGATCAAAGTCGTTTTTCTTATCAGCGAGAATGGGCAAGGAAATTTGATGAAGCTCGGCATTTGATTTAACGGTCATTTCAAAAGGCTGTCCAGTACCAGCGAGGGTGACCTTGTCACTATGCAGTTGAAAATCGATTAGACTGAAATCAACACCTAAGGCGTTGAGTAAGTCGTAAAGATGTAGACCGTTTGGCTTGATATCAAATTGATAGGCAAGATCATCAGCGAAGCTTAGCTCGCCTTGAGCAGAACCGAAGGCTTGATCACCGATCTTTATGAGTAAGTTATTAAACTTAATGCGTTCAAGGTCTATATCGATTTCTGTTTCACTATCGAAGAGTCTAAAGCCGGCAAGATAGCCATCTTCGATGGAGCCTTTACCTTTGATCGACATAGAAACTTCTTCTTCCCCTTTAAAGGGAATCGATACTTTAATTTGTGCGCTTTCAGTGGTCTTACCACGTGTTTCTCCTAAGTCTAGCCATGACCCTAAAATCGAAAGATCCATGGTTGATTTAATATCACTTGAGATATCAAGCGACAGGATTTCCTTATTGATTCTAGAGGTGTTGATTTGTGCAAATAAGGTACCGTTCAGATCGATACGTTCACCATTAATTTTTAAGTAAGGTATGACAAAACGATCAGCGATCATTTCTGCACCAAATTCGACCCGCGCTTCTTCAATGAGGTAAGCTTCATCGCGGGCAACATCGAGACGTTGAACAAGCAAATCAAGATTAATGTCGTTCCATCCGTCAAGCTTGATATTAAGATCAACACCAGAAGCA
Organism: uncultured Oligoflexales bacterium; assembly: GCA_964490675.1. GTDB lineage: Bacteria > Bdellovibrionota_B > Oligoflexia > Oligoflexales > JAWKNZ01 > CAZBDM01. The sequence goes on along the minus strand of CAZBDM010000037.1, from coordinate 9,764 downwards.
ATAAGATAAAACCAACTCGGTGCAAGAGGTACCTCTTCATTGAGAGGAAACTCTGCGTAAAAGCGGCTGTTTTCCAATCTGATCTCTTCTACCGGAAGTTCAAACTGCGGAGGCCAAGTCATTGGTTGATCGTCTTCTTTTGGCTGGGAGCTTTGGTTTTTTATAAAACCTTTGAAATCCCAAGGAGGAGGCCAAATCACTTCTAAATCACTTGCAGCTACTAAGCCTAATTTCGGTCGGCCAATAATCAGTGACCACAAGGAAACCCTGACATGGATGCGCGAAGCTTTGGCCAGTGATTTTCCTTTTTCTTGAGACTGCGGATTGACCTGAATACCATACAGTTCAAATCCCAAAGGCATGACACTGACATTGACGGCTTCAAACTTCAGTTCAAGGTTGGTGTTTTCCTTAACTTGGGCATTTATGATGGCGCGCAGTAATCGGTGGGTGTAGGGATTGTCCACCAGAATATTTAATATGAATATTGAAATCATCAAGACACTGATAAAGATTACCAGCCGTCTTAAGGTTTGATGCTTCATGGCTATGATGTCTTCTCAGAAGAGTTTTTTGACTCTCCTTTATAAAATAAAGTTGAAAAAGAAGCAGCTTTTCCTCTTTTCGGTTGTGACTCTTCGCTGTCGCGCGACTTTTCCCGTTTGGACTCTATGGGTTCTTTTGCCTCTTTGGTCTCTATGGACTCTTTTGACTCTTTTGCTACCTTCTCCTGTGCTGGAGTCTTTTCTTTATTTGCTGGCTTTAATGCAACTCCCGTTTCTCCAGGAGAGTTGACCTTTGGTAGCACTTTCGCATCTGTAACTTCCCGCGTTTTTTCTGATGACGCTCGTCCTATCGAGGTTTCTCGAGCCTGCTCCATCCCAATGAATTCGGCCGCTTTTTCAACGACATCTCGGTCAAGACGCTTTTCCCTCCGAATTGCTGCTTCTATAAGGCAATGCTCTGCTAAAGAATTAATCAAAGCGAGATTGCCCTGACTGAGGGAATATATCATAGACCGTACGCGGCCATTAAACGGATTCTCTTTCAATGTCGAAGTTTCGATGTACCATTCAAAGTAGGCTGCTAATTCATCTTCCTCCAGGGGAGCTAA
>CAZBDM010000037.1:6892-8640 GCA_964490675.1 uncultured Oligoflexales bacterium | reverse complement strand
AAGAGGTGGCTTTCAGAAGAGGCTGGATAAACAAAGAGCAATTGAAAGAAATTGAGTTCTTCAAGGAAGAGTGCTGTTTAATGTTGTCTTTTAAGACTGGTTCTCCTAGTAGCAGAAAAGATAAGCAACTTCCCGACAGAGCCTGTAAGTTGAATATTGCTTCTATTTCATCAAATCCTTGTGGTGCTTCTATTTTATGAGCGTTGTCGATGATTACAAGGAGATTTCTTTGCTCTTCGATCAGTTGATCTAAAATTGCTGTCGTTTCACTGAGAAGCTTTTTTGAGTCCCAGTGAGAAGAGTTTTGACCACTTACAAAAAAATCGTAAATACGATGGAGTAGCCAATTGCTGTCTTTTTGATGATTAATAATACTGAAAAGCAAACATTCACTTTGTTCATAGCTGATCTGTTGATAGACCCACGTGGCTAGAGAGGACTTGCCAAAGCCATTATCAGCAGTGACAATATTGAGGGTTTTACTTTGATTGCAGAAGACCATCAGTCTTTCAAGATTGGGGCGGAACTTTTTAGAGACAAACAGCGCGTTGGAAGAAGCGTCTTGTTTAAAAAGAGGCTTGTCAAGATTCCAAAATTTCAAGTAGTCGATCATGTCTGGTTCATTCTTTTTGAGTCTTTAACTCGCGTAACTGAAAGTCTTATCCTCGGCTGTGAGCCACTGTCTGCTGATCTTTTTGAAGCTTCCTTTGCGCTCGGACATTAGTTGTTCGGCCTCATATTCGCGGCCAAGTGCGAAGTAGATACGGGTCATAAAGTCAGTCATTTGATCTGCTTTATAGCCGTGGCCTTGTAGTTCGTTTAGGATCTCCAAAGCTTTATTGAAGTCCCTTAGCATCAGCGCTGATTGCGCCATGTCGGGAAGAATAGTCATACTTCGACCATACTTTTTTAAAGCCATTTCAAGTAGTCTTATCGCAACCTTAGGCATAGACGAATTGATATAAAGATCCCAAAGTCCGTTCATAATCCCTAAGTCATGTGGGGCTTTTTTAAGGTTTTGCAGAAGGAACTTTTCAGCTTCCACGATTTTTCCAAGTGATCGGTAATGTAAGGCAACGTGTTGGGCCGCGATTCCTCGACCGGAATCTTGTTCACAAATTCTGCTACAAACTTGTGCGGACAAATCATGTTTACCACGTCGCCAATGGTAACTAGCGGCTCGCAGGGCCATAAAGATCTTTTCCTCCCATTGATCAAAAAGCGTTTTGATGGCTGGTGTGAATTTAGCTGGAGTGAGAGGTTTAGCGACATATGCCATGGGAGTAATAGCAGACAAAGCTTGTCTTTCGAAATTATGGTTTTCGGCGAGAAAGGCAAGGATAGGAGTAAGAGATCCCATCGAATCGGACATAAAGTGACGGACAACACTTGTGACGGGTTGTTCGTCTGAATCATCGACGATACAGAGATATGCGTTTCCACTATGAATGCGGTCAAGAGCTTCCCCGGGGGTTTCTACATGACAATCAAGATTCCACTGAAATGTGCGCAAAAGCTCCCTTATAAGCGATGCTAAGTGCATTGATTGGGTAATCAGCACAGCATTTCGCTTCGGCCAGGTCGAAATTTTTGGTTTATGTCTTTGCAAAAAGCGCCTCCTCAGCGCCTCATCGGAGCTAATTGCTGAGCTGTTTAGATCCCTCATATCGCCAAGCAAAGCTCTGTAATCACATGGAAAAGTATAGAAACCATACTTCAGTCTAACATATAGTAATTGGGACACTTTA
>CAZBDM010000037.1:0-6882 GCA_964490675.1 uncultured Oligoflexales bacterium | reverse complement strand
GGCAAAGATGATTGGCCGCTTGGCTAATTTTCGAAATCTAGCGGAAAATCCCATAAGTTTAATGGCTAGTTGTGAGGTAATAAGTTGCATTTAGTTGTTAGTCGGCATTTAATGCCACGTCCAATGAAGGTAAACTTTGCCTAACTTTGAAGTATTTTTAGGAACTTTGCCTCAAACATATAAATTTTCCCAACACGGCTTTAACAAGCTTTTACACTTTGTTAAAAGACTAAAAGTTAGATTGATGTCTCTTTGAAAAGGGTAGTTTATGCGCATTCTTCTAGTTGGATCCGGCTCCAGAGAACACGCCATTGCTTGGAAACTAAAATCTTCTCCAATGCTTGAAAAACTTTGGGTTTGGCCGAGTAATGCCGGTATAGCGATGGTTGCTGAAACCCTCGACTTGCCCTCTGACGCACCTTTTGCAAAATTAGCGGAATTCATCAAAGCGAAAAATATTGACGCAGTGATTTGTGGACCCGAACAACCGCTAGCGGATGGCATGGCAAACGAACTTGCCGGACATAACATTCCAGTCTTTGGACCCCGTCAAGAAGCGGCTTTGCTTGAGTCGTCGAAGTCTTTCGCCAAAGATGTCATGGAGGCGGCTAAGATCCCTACTGCGGCATATGAGGTGGCGACAACTGAACAACAGTGTCGGGACATCTCTGAGAGAATGCTGAAAGAAAAAGGTGCAGCGGTCATCAAAGCTAGCGGTTTAGCGGCAGGCAAAGGTGTATTTGTTTGCACTTCTAAAGAAGATATCGAAAATGGCTTAAAGCGTCTCTATCAGACCTCAATGAAAGCTGCTGCTGAACAAGTCGTTGTGGAAGAATGCTTGATTGGAAGAGAATGTTCCTACTTCGCTCTAGTTGGCAAAAACGAAGCCTTTGGTGTCGGGTTTGCAGTTGACTTTAAAAGACTCAAAGATGGAGACCAAGGACCTAATACTGGCGGTATGGGCACATACACTCCTGTCCCTTGGCTGCCGTCTAACGCTGCTGACCTTGTTCACGACAAAGTTATCGATCCTCTTATAGCAGAGCTTAACAAGCGCGCTATTGAGTATACTGGATTTCTTTACGTTGGTCTTATGTGGTCAGAAGACAAAGGCCCGCAAGTCGTTGAATTCAATGTCCGTCTTGGTGATCCAGAGGCCCAAGTTCTAGCAGTCGCTGATGATCGCGACTGGTTGGCGATGATCGCTGAGAATCTTGGAATTAAAGAAAAAACCAAGCATGGCCCGATGCAAAACAAAAAAACTGTCGGTGTTGTCATTGCTTCTGAGGGCTACCCTTACGATAAGGCCCTGTCACATGCTCACTTCGATAAAGCTCAGTTGATGCCAGAAGAGCGTAGTGTTGTCTTTACCGCTGCTGTTAAGGCGAATGGAGACAAAATCGACACGGCGAGTGGACGGGTGATGACAGTTGTCGGCAGTGCTGAAAGCTTTGATGAGGCACGCAATCAAGCTTATAAACGCGTTGATCGGCTCACTGCGCAGTGGCCTAAAGCTCAGTTTAGACGTGATATTGCACTTCGCGCTGTCAAAGAGGAGAGCTCTTAATGTCTAAGGCTGTAGATAGTATGATAAGAGCTCTGAGTGATGCAAAGGTTTGTCTGCACCCGACAGATACTGTTCCTGGATTAACCTTTCATCCAAATTTAAATGCCGCATATGATCGCTTGATCGCAATTAAAGGCCGCCCGCAAGACAAGCCATTCATCGGTCTCATTGGTCGAATCGACCTGGCGATGAAGCTTTGGAAGCCGTTACCTGATAGGTGGCATAAATCACTCTCTAGGCTATGGCCAGCTTCTTTGAGTATTGTTTGGCACGCTGAAAAGAGGGTTCCCACTTCGATGGTTTCAGATCAAGGCATGTTATGTTTGCGTTATCCCGATCTTCCTGACGAGCATTTTTTGTCGAAAGTCATGCATGATTTAGACGTACCCTTACCTTCGACAAGTGTTAACCGCTCTGGAGATCCAACAATGACTGAATGGGAGGAAGTGGAAAGCTTTTGTCATGAACACGAAATATACGTTCCTGATATTTCCTTCAAACAAGTAAAGCCAGAAAGCCAGCCCTCAACAGTTATTCTTATCCATGACGAAGACGGTTTTGATGTTTTGCGGCAAGGGCCAGTGACTAAGGAGTGGATTGAAGAAAGGATTTCTTGAGAATGTTTCCAGGGGCTATTGAAAAATTTAAAATCATCTTAGGAAGCTCATCGCCGAGGCGTAAAGAGTTACTTTCTTCTTTTGCAATACCTTTTGAGATCCATAAGCCGACCTTTGAAGAAAAACTCTTAAAAGGTGAGTTACCTGATGATTACGTTAAACGTAACGGTGAGGGAAAAGCACTTAGTATTGAAGATTCAATCAAAGAAGAACTCACCGATAACTACATCATTATTTCTGCAGATACAATTGTTGTGCTCGACGATAAAATTCTTGAAAAACCTCTCGATCACGATCATGCCAAAGAAATGCTCGGGAGGTTGTCCAATCAAACCCACACTGTCTATACGGGAATATTTATGCGCGCGCGGCTGGCCGGTTCAGATCAGCCGATCAATCGACAATTGACCGTAAAGACTGAAGTGACCTTTAATCCTCTGACGGATGAAGAAATTGAACACTATATTTCTACTGGCGAGCCTTTAGATAAAGCTGGTGGGTATGCGATTCAAGGAATTGGTGGTTACATGGTCAAAAAGATTGATGGATCTTTTAGCAATGTCATCGGACTTCCACTTGCTGAAACCAGAGAAATGATCATTGAGGTTATCTCGCTACCTTGTTCTTGAACAAGCTTCGCCGCAATCTTGGTTCTTTAGGACCGAGAAGATCGCGCAAAAAAGCAATCATCAGATGATTGCTTTTTCATGTTTAGTCATTCAGGTTGGAAGGTCACGGCAACTATCTGCGTGGAAGGGGCTCACCGCAGCAGCCATAAAGTGTTTGGCTACCAGAAAATAGAACGATCTGTTTCGGAAAGATATCTTCACTCATGCCGTTGTCGCATTTGTTTGCCTTAATCACAGCTAATGGACCTCTTTCGTCGGCGTAGATTTTGATAAACTCTTCGGTGTGGCCTGCTGCTCCGTAAGTTTTTGTTACATCAAAATGCTTCATATCTTCAGCGATACTCTTTAATGAAATTTTATTTTCATTCACCAAAGCTCCCCAAAAGGGCTCAGTTCCATGACATTCAATAGCTAGCGCAGGAGAGCTCATGATTAGCCCAAAAGTAACCAGAAGTAGTCTTTTCATTTCGTCCCCTTTCGTGAGCGGTGATGATCTTGATAAGCACCTTAGCAGGTCATTTTTTGGCGGAAAGGGCTTTGCTACTGAGCCGGAGCATTTGAGGGACGAATGGTTTTTTTTAAAAAGTTAAAATCAGATTTTGATTTATCGTTAATCTTTAAAGAGATTTATCCCACTCATTGGTGGGCAGAATTGGTTCATTTCATTCGCATTAAAATCGGTTAGACTTTATTTGTTAGTGCTGCTTTTGCTTTTTTGACGCAGTTGATTTCTTTTTTGGGAGAATAAAAAAATGAAATTTTTGTTTGCCGTTCTTATCTCTTTGTTCTCAGTTAATGCCTTTGCGTTTGAACTTACTTCAGCGAAGTATATCTGTACTCATTCAGCAAATGACTACGTACGACGGATTGAAATCAGCTATGACGGCAAGGCCGCAGAAACTCCGCAAAACACAGCACCTTGTAAGGTCACTTACTACAAAGATAGTGAAGACATTCCTCCGCAGGTGCTGTTCAACGCTGACGGACAAGCTGGCTACTGCGAGGAGAAGACAGCGTGGTTTTTAAGTGAAAGACTTATGGGCAAATACGGTTGGAAATGTGAAGCCAACAGCGCTCCAGTCGCGAAGAAGGCAGCAGACACACCTAAGAAAGCTGCCAATACAACTAAGTAAATAAAGTCAACCTAGTTGATTTATTTTAATAGGCCGGCGGATGCTTTGATCCGCTGGCTTTTTAACTATAGAGATGGCCATCATCGCTACTGCCCATCTCAACTTTGCCGTTAGGGAAATATTCTTTCCAGCGGTCATCGACCTTCTTCTTCGTCTCAGGATCACAAAACAGTTCATCTGGATACCAAGGTTTCATGCGGGCATCGATGACGACAGGGCCATGATGGATGAGCTGATTATGGCGAATGGTTTGCTCGGCGCTATATATATTACTAAGCGGCTCGAAACGAGTGAAGGTGGTCCATAAAAAAGACGCTTCTGTTTGGGTGGCTTTTTTAGCATTATCGACGGCTACGATCAAAGGCCAGTCTTTTAAGGCGGTAAGCTTAGCGACTTGCGCAACGCATTCAGCATCCTCTTTGTAAGAAGGAATTTCAACAACAAGACATCCAGGAATAAACATCTGGCAGTCTTTGATCAGGGTACTTGGCAGGTCATTGGGAAGGTCACCAGGCAGCTTGCGTTTGGCTTCGCCTAGTCCAAGAATAACACCTTTACTGCCTTTATTGATCTCTGGCCCACTATAATCGAGGGTATCCATCGATAGTTCTGGGAAGATGAAGAGATCTTTTCGCCAATCGACCCGTTCAAGCAAATAAGAAAGTACCGATTTAAAGTCACGCAGATTTTGTGGTTTATCAACCGCAAGTAGGAACTTCGTCAATGACAGTTGTCCCTCTCCTAAGATTCTAAAAACAGAAGCCATTGACTCGCGGCCATAGCGTTCTCGTAGAACAGCTGCGGAGAGGGCATGATAACCTGTTTCACCGTAGCTCCAAAGATCTTGCACACCTGGCATAACCAGTGGGAAGAGTGGTGAAAGTAGATCTTGCAAATAATCGCCTAAATAAAAGTCTTCTTGCCGCGGTTTGCCAACAACTGTTGCGGGGAAGATGGCGTCTTTTCTGTGAAAGACCTTTTCTGCTTTAAAGATAGGATAATCGTGGACCCAAGAATAGTAACCATAGTGGTCGCCAAACGGTCCTTCTGGTCGTCTCACATGCGGGGGAATATGACCGGCAAGACAAAACTCCGCTTCTGCAATCGGGTCGATATGACCTCCTCCGGCGAATCCCTTGCCCAGTCTTTCACCTTGTACGAGAGACGCTAACATCAATTCAGGAACATTCTCAGGAAGAGGAGCAATAGCCGACAAAATCAGGGCCGGTGGCCCGCCAAGGTAAATGTTAGTCGCGAGAGGGCGATTTTCTTGTTCGGCTTCGTAAAGATGAAAACCGCCGCCTTTGCCTATCTGAAAGTGCATGCCGGTGGTGTCTTTATCGAAAATCTGTACACGGTACATGCCGAGGTTGTCAGGTTTTTTTCCGCCACCTTGGGTATGAACAAGCGGTAAAGTCAGGAAAGGGCCACCATCTTTGCTCCAGCTCGTTAAGGCGGGCAGTCTTGTTAGGTCGTCGTGTTTAACGCGATGAGAAAGAACCGGCGCATCGGAGGTTTTCTTGAATCCGATTTTAAGAGCATCCCAAGCAAATCCTTTCAATCCCCAAATCTTTCCAAGTGTTGGTGGTAGGAGTTCTTCCGGGAGTTTGGCAACCTGCTCGATAAACTCCATCGGTCGAGCCCCAAAGGCGAGCTCGACGCGCTTTGCGCTGCCGAACATGTTGGTAACGACCGGGAAGTCTTTGCCTTTGATGTTGTCGAAAATGAGAACCGGTCCGCCAGCGGCAATGACTCGGCGATGAATTTCAGCAAGTTCAAGGTAAGGGTCTACCTCGGCGCTGACCCTAACAACGTCTCCTACATTTTCAAGTGCTTGTAAATATTGACGAAGATTGCGGAATATTGTCTTTGCCATGAAGCTGACCTTCCCTTTTATGTAAAAATCCTGCCCAATTTCGGGTCAGATTATTTTTATCACCTAGAGCTAAGTACACGAAATAAAAAAAATATGCTGGTGTAATTAGTGATTTCTTATATTTTTCATGGTTTAAATGGAGTTTGTTTTTGACCGACAGATAAGAAAGATTTTGGCAAACGAATACGGGCCTTGCACATGAACAGTAAATTTTTCATTTTCAATTTGTGCTTAATAGTACTTACTCTCCTCGGAACACCTCCGATTGCGCCAGATGTTTCGGGACAAGAAGAGGAAGAGCTCGTTTATTTAGAGGAAGAGCCAAATATTATATCGCCTGATGCTCTAGAGTCGCGTAAGAAGCGCAAAAGTTTGTGTCAAAAACATGACGGTCAATACATCGCCTTCTATGACCAAGTCTTTTTAGTAAAAGGTTGTGAGAGAATTCCTTATGAATCGGAAGATGTTTATCGACTGACACGGCGTGGTGTGAAGTTGGTCGAAGTCGGAAATGAAGTGATCGCATATATCCCAGAGGGCGATGGACGATCAGGTAAAGAGGTTACCGAAAAGAGAAGCTGCGAAGCCTTCGAGAAAAATTACGTGACCTACTCGTTTGGTGATATTTACTTCGTTGAGAAGTGTAAGAAGCGAGTTTTCCAAGATTGGGCAAGTTACGAAGCTCATCGAGGTGCGTTAAGATCGAAGCAAGCGGCAATTCTTTCGATCACCTGGGACGAATTTGTCAGTCTGGCGGAAGGCGAACCGATGCCATCTGTTATCGATAAAGAGTCGAAAGAGCTCCTTAAATTTAACGAAACAACTGAAATTATTCCCATTAGTGAGGCATGTGCTGGCATCGAAGGGCGCTTTGTCTCCTATTATTCTAAAGTCTACCGCATCGAAAGTTGCAGAAAGCGCCAGCTCAGTGACAAAAGGATCGAGACTGAGTTTAAAGACGGCCGTGTGAGACTTGTCGAATTGACTTCTGAGCAATGGATCTCCCTTCCCGACGGACCATCGATCAATTAATAAGCGCATCGCACTTCGTCCAACATCG
>CAZBDM010000036.1:10089-15802 GCA_964490675.1 uncultured Oligoflexales bacterium | reverse complement strand
TAAGAACACAAACCCTGACGAGTTTCAAAACATAGACCACTATGATGAACGCCTTATAAGAAGAGTTCTTATTAAGGACCTCGCCTCAGGATCGGAGCTCAAACTATACCTTAAAGACCGCAACGTCAGAGCAGTCATTACAGAACACACCGAACCATACCGCGTTCTCATCGATCTTTTCGACGCTGATTACAAACAAGAAGTTGACCCCCAGACAGGGCTACCTGTCGCAGGGATTGGAGATTTTAATCAAAGACCAAGAGTCGATGGTGAGCCGACGGCTGGTTTTGAACTTCTCAACCCATCAACGAGAATACCAGCGGAAACTTACATGCCCCCTTTAGAGCTCAAACCAAACGCTCCACCAAGCGCACCCAATGGAAGACGAAAACTCCTTCAGCCTATGCCGCAAAAAATTCATGATCCTAGCAAGTTATCTCAAGTCATCGACCAAGCCACCGCTGGTCGCGGCAAACACTGGAAGCAGTTCCCTTATTACGTATATCCCCTTCAAACAGCCGCTTATCAGGGAAGAAAAAACTTTTCCGGCTGGGATAAAAAGGTGGATAACAACACCCTCAGTGATGCTCAGCGAATGGCTGAATATGGATTAAAGCTCTTTACTCTTGGTGATGAAAATAGAGCTCTTCTCGCCTACCAACAAGTTCTTCACCATGACCCATCAGTATTTGACAAAGATGCCATACACCTCTGGGCATTCGCAGAAATTCACTTAGGTCAGGGGAACCTTATATTAGCAGACGGGTACTATAGTGCTTTGATAAACAAACACCCTGGATCGACATTCAGAGACTACGCCAAATTAAGACGGCTCGATATTAAGTCGATTAAAAGCCTCAATGAAGCGAAGACTAGTCTTTGGCCCTCTATTGCCAAGTCCCTACCTGAGCTCTATTCAGAAACAAACGCCGAGCTCAACGCACAGGTGGCTATCCGCCAGGCCTATTGGCAAAACGGTGATCAGATAAAGTCTTACACACGCAGCTACTTACCGCGTCCTGACTTAAGCACCCAAAAAAGTCTGGTCCAGAACCTTGCAAAAGTTGAGGGACAACGAACCTCGTTTCTAGCATCAAGTCTGATCCTTAAACACATGGTCAATCCAAAAACCGGGTGGTCTCCTAACATAGGCTCATTCGCAGGGGAGTATTTTAATAGATACAAAGGTGACAACGGTCAGCCTTTTTCTCCCCAGTTAAGTGAGGAATTAAAAGATAAACTATCGATGGCTCTTATTAACGACTCTGCAGAAAAAAGATATGGTCCCGTCGTTTCTTCTTACGAAGCTCTCCCTAAGAGCCTTCAATCAATTCGCAAGACCCCGAAAGTTGCATGGGCTATTGCACAAGCCTATAGAAATCTTGGCGCCACTCAAAAAGCTGTGCCGATGTACGAAAGAGCCGCTAATGGCCTGCCAGATAACATGGGACGTTTCAAGTCATTTATGTGGCTCGCCCTACTCTCAAGTGACCTAGAGAATCAAAATCGCGCCATCGAAAATGTTAATAACAACGCCAGAGGATACCGCGCTAAAGCTGTCAACGCAGATCGCATGATGTCGGCCCTCTGGAATCAATTCTCAGAAGATGAAAAAAGGCAGGTATTCGCAGCTTATAAAGAAACTCTCGAAGATAATGCTGTATCGCCACAACTTTTAAAGACTCCTCCTAAAATTATTTTGGAGAGTTGGCAAAATGGGATCTCGACCTCTGCCAGTACCTCTGACGCAAAAACTGAAAGCGAATGGAAACAACAATTCAGCCCATCCGGCAGAAGCGTCCTACTTCTCAAAAGCCTTGCAAAGAAGTTCTCAAAACTCGGCATGCAAAAAGAAAGAGTCGACACCGTCAAACTTCTTAAAAGACTAAAACCATCAAGCTTTAGCAATGATAAAGAGGCGCAAAAAATCTGGGCTGAAGAACTTTTATCTCTTGCTGAAGAATATCGATCTGCCAACCAGTATCTTGAAGCCGGACGTCTTTACACCTTTACCGCCAAAGAAAGTATCGACTGGGATAAAAGAGCGGAAGCTCTCTATAAGGGCGGACTATTACTTTATCGATCAGGCCGCAGGCAAGAAGCCGTCGAGGCTCTAACTTCGGCAAGCCAGGATGGTAACAATTTATTTTACGCAAACTTAGCCAAAGAACGATTAGTACAAATCCAAAAATAAAAGGAGCGGAAGATGACTAAAGCCAGTTTTGGTGACTCTATGGCAGCGAAAACAGTTGAGTCAAACTATGCCAACGCGAGCACTTATCTTGACTTCATTCAAAGTCGAAGAGGTATCAGAAGACCAGGCCCCGAACAGCAAAAAGAGCTTTTCATCACCGCTGATGAAAAAATGATGCGAATTCGTGATATTATCTGGCAAATTGCCGATACCAATGTCCCTGTTCTTATCACAGGCGAGAGTGGCGTCGGCAAAGAAGTGATAGCAAAAGCGATTCACGAAGCCGGTAAATCTGAAGAAAGACCATTTGTTGCACTAAACTGTGCTGCTATGCCCTCTACACTCTTAGAAAGCGAGCTTTTCGGCTTTGAAAAAGGTGCATTTACCGGCGCACATCAGAGGCATCTTGGCAAGTTTGAACAAGCATCAAACGGCACTCTTCTTCTTGATGAAATTACCGAGATGGATCCTTCCCTACAAGCTAAGCTATTGAGAGTTCTTCAGGAAAAAGAAATTGAGAGACTTGGTGGAAATGGACCAGTCCCTGTAAACACAAGAATCATAGCCGCAACAAATCGAGATATCGTCTCAGAAGTTAAAAAAGGAACCTTCAGACAAGATCTTTACTACCGTCTCTACGTGATTCATCTTGAAGTGCCTGCTCTTAGAGACCGCCCAAAAGACATTGAACTTTTATCAAACCATTTTCTCAGTCAGTTCGCTGCAAACTATGGCAAAGAAGGCTTGAGCTTCGCCCCCGATGCTATCGAAAAAATCATGAATTATAAATGGCCGGGCAACGTTCGTGAGTTACAAAACGTCATCCAGCGTTCGGCAATCATGGCGAGTGGAAACTTCATCACTGCCGACAATATTCCTATTGAAAAGGAGAATACTCCGAATAGCCTTGACTGGATCAGCACTTTACCTCTTGGAGAAACTCTACAAACGGTTGAAACTCATTTCATCCTTGAAACTCTCAAAAAACACCGAGGAAACCGTACTCACGCAGCTAAGACACTTGGTATTAGCCTTCGCACATTAAGAAATAAAATCAATGAGTACACTGCTGGCGGATATGAAGTCATGGCACCACAGGGTAGAGGAACAATTGCATGAGAAACATGATAGGTGGTGTGTTTAACTTTACCGATAAGGTTCAGATCGAGTCTTTAAATCACAGACTCAAGCGGTCACACGTAGTTAATTCAAATATCGCAAACGCCGAGACCCCTGGGTTTAGAGCCATTGGATACGATTTTGAGTCACAACTACAAGAGATCTCTCAAGTCAACGAGCCTTTGCAGGTACAAGTTTCAAATTTAAAACACCTCCGTCATGAATTTGCCAGTGCAGATGGAAATGTAAGACCCGACGTCTATGTACGTCCCACTGAGAGCGTAGGTGAAGATGGTAATACTGTTGATATTGATTATGAAATGGCGCGACTGGCACAAAACCAGATCTTATACCGAACAACCGTCGAAGCACTTAACCGCAAAATAGGTATGCTTCGTTACGCCATTACCGGAGGCCGTTAATGAGTTTTTTTAAATCTATGAATATCAGTTCTTCTGGTCTTGCCGCACAAAGACTACGAATGAACGTTTTAAGTTCCAACTTAGCCAACGCACAAACAACTAAAACCGATGAAGGCGGGCCTTACAAAAGACAGGATGTCGTTTTTTCAGCAGTAGCGACTGGTACTCCTTTTGAAGACTTTCTCGATGATACAATGAATACACAACTGAAAAAAGTAAAGGTTGTAGATATTCACAAGGATACAAAAGAACCTCGACTCGTCTTCGATCCGTCACACCCTGAAGCAGATAATGATGGCTATGTAAAGATGCCGAATGTGCAGGTCATGACAGAAATGGTCAATATGATCGCTGCAACCCGCGCTTATGAGGCAAACGCCACCGCACTTAATGAAGCAAAGCAGATGGCGCTAAAGGCCCTGGAAATTGGTCGATAAATTAATTCATGAGGTAAATCATGGCTGGTTTTAAAATTACTTCACAGTCGGTTTCAAAAGGCCTTGAAGGCATTAAGTCGACAAACGAACAATCACTACTTTCGAAAGCTGGCAAGTCAGAATCGGGCTCAAATGATAGCTTCTTAGATCACCTAAAAGAAGGGATCAAAGACGTTAATCGACTGCAAAAAAACGCTGACAAAATGACCGTTGAAGTCGCTGCGGGCAAATCGGAAAACCTCCATGAAACAATGCTTGCTCTTACCCAAGCAGAATTAAGCTTTAATCTAATGGTACAAGTCCGCAATAAAGGCCTAGAGGCCTACCAAGAGATCATGCGTATGCAAGTTTAATTGAACCACTGAGGAATGTAACTTTTGGATGCCATAAGAGAATTTTTTAATAGGCTGTTGGGTCAAACCAGAGATCGTTGGCAGAGTTTTTCCAATATCAATAAAATTATTGTCGCTGCTGTCGCCTTGATCATTATTGGTAGCATTTCAGCAGTATTGATGCTCAGTGATAAAACTCCATACGAGTACCTCTTTGTTGACCTGTCTTCAGAAGATCAATCAGCCATCAGTGATTATCTAAAGAATAATGGCTTTGAAGACTTTGTCGTCGACAAAAAGGGTATTAAAGTAAAGTCTGAAAATGTCACACGCCTCCGCATCCAACTCGCCCAACAAGGCCTGCCAGCCAAAGGTATAGTTGGTTGGGAAAAGTTTGATGAAAGAGATTTTACTCGTACCGAGTTTGAACAACAAATCCAAAAACAACGTGCCATTCAAGGAGAGCTCGCGCGCACCATCGCTGCAATTGATGGTGTCGCCTCTGCGAGAGTTCATATCGTACAGCCAAAGAACTCACTATTTGTCAGAGATGAAAAAGAACCAACGGCGGCAATTTATATCAAATCCCGCCGCGGTGTTGACCTAGAAAGAAAACAAATTAGAGGAATCCAACATCTTGTGTCAAAGTCTGTTGAAGGACTAGAAATCAACAATGTTACTATCATCGACGCCGAAGGACGCATGCTCACGGAAGTCGAACCTGATGATTTCACAGCCAAGATAACCAAGGAAATGCTTTCCTACAAAGAGAAGATCGAATCAACCCTGGAAGAGAGAATCCGAGCAATCGTCGGTCGGGTTGTCGGCCCCGACCGAGTTGAAGCAAAAGTCGATGCTGAAGTCGACTTCACCCAGGAAAAGCAGCTTATCTCCGACGTTGATCCCGATGATGCAGCGGTCCTTTCAAAAAATACAACCGGTTTTTCAATGGAAGGACAGGGACTTAATCCAACAGGTATACCAGGAAGTAAATCAAACGTACCCGGAGAGCAAGAAGAGCTTGCAGTCAATCAAAATAAGGCTGGCAGTAAACGCGACTCCGAATTGATAAACTACGAGGTATCAAAAGTAACCAGTGAAAAGACCCTACCTGTAGGAAACATCAAACGTCTCAGTATCTCGGTTCTGGTTGACGGTAAACAACAATACCCAACCGATGGTAGCACACCAGAATTTGAACCCCGCAGC
>CAZBDM010000036.1:0-10079 GCA_964490675.1 uncultured Oligoflexales bacterium | reverse complement strand
TGTTGGCTACCGCGACAAAAGAGATGCAATCACCGTCCACAACATGATGTTTCAGCTTGATCCCTTTCAAATGTTAGAAATCACAAAAAAGAAAGAAGAAGATAGAGAGTATATCTCTACCTTAGCTATATCAGCTGCGGCCGCACTGGCTTTAGCATTGTTCTTTGCTTTTGTCGTTAGACCATACTTCAGATGGTTGTCTTATGATCCCAAGAAGAAACTTGAGCAGAACATCGTTGAAGAGTATAAACCAGATCTCGATCTCTCAACGACACAAAACATCAAGATTCAAGAAGACGTACCTTTTGACAAGTTGTCTCCACAGGAGCAGGTTATCTACTTGGCTCGCAACGAACCAAAGAGAACAACTGAGGCCATTAGACTTCTTCTTAACCCACATGGCGCTGGCAACTAACTGAAGGCTTGAGGTTATGAAAAACCTAGATGCAGAAAATCGTCCGGGGCGATTTATTAAAAAAGATTCACCACTGATCGAGAGAATATCGATCATTGAATATGATTTTGACGAGATAAGAGAGACACCTGTCACTTATCCTGACAACGCGCGTCAAAATATCATTCGTCATGAATTCCACGATTTTGAGGACATTAGTGAGTCCGTCGCAGATGCCGAGTCAATTAAAACCCCTCTTATCGACCCTAATATGCAAGCACCTTTAATTATGCCAAGAAACTTCACCTCTGAATGGCTTGAAGATAAGAAGAAAGCCAAAAGGAGAAAATCAAAATTTTTTGATGATGAAGATGAAATCGACTTTGATCGAGATTTCAAAAAGACTGAAGATGAAGAAGAAGACAACCCAAGCGAGGCCAAAGCTAACCAAGAAGCCATTGAACATAGTATCGCACAGGCAGAGTCTCTGCCCATTAATCAAACTCACCAAGAGCAAGCAAAACCGAATTCCCAAGAAAGTCTCCAAGAACTACAAAGAGAAGATCTATCAATTGATCAATCTCTCTCAGCAATGGGAGCTGTTATTAACGATTTTTCGCCAGAAGAAGAAGAGCCTCCGCAGCAAATAACCGAAAACCACAGACCAGAACAGGAAAACACTTCACAGCCAAAAGAAGATTTTATTCCGATGAATACCGAGACTCAGGGACAAACAGAAAACCCTGAAAATCAAGCGATTCAACAATATCAACAACGCAAAAACGAGATCGAGCAAGAAGCTCAGGTTTTAAGAGAAGAAGCTAAGGCCGCCGGATTTGAAGCAGGTTATAAGGAAGGCGAAGAAAAAGCAGTCGCTGAATTCCGCGCTAAGTCAGAGGAGCTTTTTTCAAACATCAATCACCTTCTAGGGGATTTAGAAGGCCTTCAGTCCCATATTCTCAGCAATGTACAAGACAACTTTTACGAACTAGCTCAGGCTCTGGGTGAAGCCATCATTGAAAAGCAGATCAATATGGATCCGGCTATTTTTAAAAACCTCATCGAACGTGCCGTCAAGGATTCCATTGATTCGGATAAGTTCAAAGTAAAAGTAAACGAGAGTCAATTAAAACAGCTAGAACAACTGGAACTCGGACAACTAAAAGACAAATTAGCAATAGACAATGAGCTCAACGCAGGTGAGTTCAAGTTAGAGTCTGAACTAAGCACCGTTAAAAGTGGTGTCCGAAAGATCATTTCGGATCTTTTAAGTAATGCCGAAATTGATTTATTTAAAGAAGACGACGAGGAAGTAGCGAGTTGATGCCGCAGTTAAAAATCGAACATTCGATTCCTAAAATTAGAAAATTTAATCGTAAACATTTATCCGAGAGTTTCAAATCAATCGATTGGCAACCCTCTGGAAAGGTATGCGATGTGGTGGGTACCATTATTGAAGCGAAGTTTCCTCGCGGCATGCTGGGTACGGTCGTAAAAATCGACATTGCCGATCAGCATCGCAGTGTCCTCGCTGAAATCGTTGGGTTTCGAGATGACCGGACGCTTCTACTACCTTTTTCACATCTTGCCGGTATCTCTCCAGGTGCGACGGTCTACGGGCAGAAATCTTTTAATCACATACCCGTCGGTGATTTCCTCCTTGGAAAAGTTGTCGATCCATTCATACAACCTCTAAGCGAAAAACAGCTCGACTTCCCTGAACATCCGATATACATGCCCATTGAAAAAGACGCCCCTAATCCTCTTTCGAGACACCGCATCGAAAACACTCTATCACTAGGGATCAGGTCAATCGATTCTCTTTTAACTTTCGGTGAAGGGCAGAGAGTCGGAATTATGGCTGGCTCTGGGGTCGGTAAAAGCGTTCTTATGGGTATGATTGCTCGCGGTTCTATAGCTGACATCAACGTCATCGGACTGATCGGCGAAAGGGGACGCGAGGTCAGAGAGTTCATCGAGCGAGATCTTGGTGAAGAAGGTTTAAAAAAATCGGTCGTCGTTGTCGTCACAAGTGATCAATCGCCTCTGATGAGATTAAGAGCTGCCAAGGCTGTGACTTCGATTGCAGAATATTTTTCGTCTCGTGGCAAAAAGGTCCTTCTTATGATGGACAGTCTTACGCGGGTCGCCCATGCCCAGCGCGAAATTGGACTAGCCGTTGGAGAACCGCCGACGGTTAAAGGCTACCCACCTTCCGTTTACACGCTACTACCTCGACTACTCGAGCGTTGCGGGCCCCAACAAAAGGGTAATGGCAGTATCAGTGGAATGTATACTGTGCTTGTTGATGGTGATGACTTTAATGATCCAATACCAGATGCCGCGAGAGCTATTCTTGATGGTCACATTCAGCTTTCAAGAGATCTGGCTAATAAAGGTCACTTTCCCGCAATAGATATCACCGGCAGCGTTAGTAGAGTCATGCACGACATCGTTGATAAAAACCACTGGCAAGCAGCTAGAATAATGAAAGAAATGATCAGTGTTTATCAAGACAACTTCGACTATGTTCAGCTCGGTAGTTACGTGCCAGGCTCCAACCCTACCCTAGACAAAGCGATCAACCTGATGCCTGAAATCGATCGTTTTTTGCGACAAGATATCGATGAAAAATCACATTTAGATGATGCTCTTAACGCTCTTTACGAAATTCTAAAGCACTAGAATTGATCGACCTGCTGAGAAAGGACTATTTTTGTGAAGGACATTCAAAAGAAAATCAAGCGCATTCAACCGATCGTCAACATTAGACGCCATGAAATGGAAAAAGAGGCTCTCGCCCTTAGCAATATTAGATCGCAGAAACTTGAGCTCGTCAAAACAATGCGCAATCATCAGCAAGCCTACTTGCATGGCATTGAACAACTTAATGCAGCGAGAGGGTCCATTGATCGAAAAAATCTTGATGTTTTAGAAAACTCCGTAGATTTTGCTCGTGACCGATGGACCGACACATTCCGCCAGGTCCAAGAAATTGAAAAAAAAGAAAAAAACCAACTACAGCAACTGACCATTGCTCAAAGAGATCTAAAAATTGTTGAGATTCTCAATGAAAAATATCATCAAGAAATGTCCATTGAGATGAATCGAAAAGAACAAGCAGAAATGAATGAAGTGGCGATCGCAAGACACTTCCGAAAGTAAGCAGGATAGGCGAATGAGCAATGAAAACGATTAAGATTTTATTGGTGTCCAAACTGTTAGTATTAACCGTCGCGCTTCTTGCCTACGGTCGCATCATTTATTTTGGTGATAAACCACTTACAGCTGCTGATGAAAAAGAAGAAAAAAAACCGCCTCAAGCCGGAGAAAAACAAGCCGTCGAGACACCAAAAGATAGAAAATCTTTTCTCGATGATCTTTTAGACCTGCCCGATCTCGATCCTAAATCAGCCAAAAAAGAGGAAATCGGTAGATACTTGAGTCTTGCTGAAAGGAAAAAACAACAGATTGAACGGCGTGTAGACACTCTCGACAAGCGAGAAAAACAATTAAAAAAGCTCGAAGCTGAAGTCGAAAATAAAATAAAAAAACTTGAAGAAGAACGTATGTTCTTCGCTCAGACCATTCAGAAAGAGAAAGAGATCAAAGAAGAGCGTCTCAAAAAACTCGTCTCCTTATACGCTAAAATGGAACCTAAAAAAGCAGGCCCGGTTTTTGAAAATATGGATAAGGATCTTGTCGTTTCCCTTTTTAAAAATATTAGACAAAAGCAAATTACAGCAATCCTTGAAAACATGGACCCTCAAAAGTCTGTTGAAATCACAGAATACTACGGCCGCATTCGATCTGGTCGTGAATATGACCTCCTCAAACAAATGAACGAATCTCTCCTAGATGCCTTTGATGAATGTAAAGGCATGCCAAAAACTCAACGTTAATTGAACACCTCATTCACGTCACGCCTTACACCCCCACCAAGGTGCAATTTATTAACTTTTTCAAATTTTAGTTATACTCTAATACTCTGTTATTAATTAACTTTTTAAAATATCATTAAGGTGCAGATTATTTTTGCCGATAGAGATTATGTAAGTCGCAGGTACTGCGCATCGTCGAACTTGACTCAGTAGAGTAAAAATAACAGGAGCAACGAAATGAAACTGAAAACTGGAATCATAGCTTTAAGTCTCTTAACAGCAATTGCATGTGGACGAAAAGCAGAAGAAGACAAAACAAAACAAGAAAATCCACAGTCTGAAATAGACAATAAAACCGAAACGCCCTCAGACGCAACTTCTGAAGAATATGCTTTTGAGAAAAGAGAAGAAGAAACAACCGACCTTTACGATCAGGCCATTGAGTCTCTCCAAGAAGATATGGTCAGCGAGTCCGGAGTTAGTCTCAGTCTAGCGGAAGATGACAGCTCTGAGCCTTCTAAGTTTGAAAGAACAAAAAACTGCATCGAAAACGATGACGCTACTGCCACCGTGACACTAAACCTTAACTATGAAAACACATTTCCAGTCAGACGCATCTTCTGGCAAGGCGATCACAAAGTTGTCTTATCCCATGAAGACACGCGCCTCTGGCAACCAGCTGAAGGTGATATCATGCCATGTCACCCCACCAAAAATCACGTTGTCATTCCGATCGAGAAGCTTGAAGGCGTTAAGCTTGATGTTACATTCGATCGCTCAGCAGAGCATGTCCGCAATCTAGTGAGCAAACTAAATTCAGACAAAAAAGCAGCAACAAGCAACGGCAAAGCGACCGGTGAGATCAGCGTAGAAGCTCTTTCGGTCACGACAAACGACGAAAACTCTACCTATGAGATTCTTCGCCAACACACTTTGACCGCACAGAGAGGCTTATCCATCGAAGGCACATACACAGGTAAGACATTCAATGGGCAAGCCAGCTTTGAGCTTAATCAAGAAGTAGAGATTTCGGCCGAAGACCCCTTCAAAGTCCTCGTTGAAAGAGACCAAACAACTTATGCTTGGATGCACAAAACCATCCAATCAGGAACAATCACAGGGATCAATAAGACCGTTGGTATTCTTACCGAACTGAGCTTTGACAATGTAAAGTTTGCTACCAAAAGCAAATGCTCTGCTTACGCTGGAACGATTAATGGCAAAAAATATCTCGAAGGCGAAGAAGAGCCTTATGAGACATTTGTTATCACTTTTAGCGAAAATGGCGCCACTAAAGCCGTAAACGGTGGAGAAGCGCAGCCATTTTTACCGAGATCATGCGCATCTCTCTAATCCGACACAGGGCGCAAGGACGCACTCGTAACGGCCAAACAGGACGTAATACCTGATAGTTAAAACAAAAGGGGATGGTCAAATGGCCATCCTCTTTTGCCATTAAAAATCCTGTCATAGCCTAAGAACCTCAGTTATAGTATGTGTATAATGTCTATAGGAGGCTTTTCAGCGTGAAGATGGTTTTTTTCTTTTTGATCACCCTTTTTGTCAATGCTTGTGTACCGGTCGACAGCGCGACCAAAAAGGAAGAAGATCCAAAAGACGAAATAGTACAAACAAATCTAAGCAAGGCACCCCGCACAAAGAGCCCTTACTCATTAAAAGTTCAATCAAGCTATTCGAAAAATAAAGAAGTCATCGTTTACTTAACTGGCTTTCTCCCAAACCCATGTAGTAAATTTAATATTCTCGAGATCATTCGCAAAGAAGATACAGTAAACATCAAAGCGGAAGTTACACCACCACCAATGGGCACAATGTGCGCCCAGTACACCAAAGAACTTAATGAACCAATAAACATTGGATCATTCAAAGAAGTCGACAAAAAGTGGAAAGTGATTATCTTTATTGACAAATCATCTATGGACAGCGACGAATTCATCGTTTCCCAATAGTGAAATAAGGACAAGAAAATGAGCCAAACATACTTTTCCGAAAAAAAACTTATCACCTCACCCTCTCAAACAACCATAATAGATGCATTAAAAACGATGAATGATCACAGTATCCATCATTTGGTGATCACCGAAAACGACAAGACCATAGGGGTGGTGTCACAGTCTAATATCTCGCAATGGATGACGAAAAACGCCGACAGACAGACCACCCCCTTTAACGAACCGATAAAATCTGCTCTCCCCCCAGACTTTGTCAGACTCCCGAAAGACTCAAGCTTAGAAGCCATCCTCGAAGAAGTTGCAAAGCCTGAAATTTCTGCAGTTCTTCTGATGGACAACGATTGTGCCTATGCCATTGTTACTGAGTCTGATCTGCTGCGGCTCATGCAAAAAATCATTAAAACTCAGTCGGAACCAAGCCTAACTGAAAAGAGCGAACTTCTTATCGCCGAAAATCCCTTCGCCCAAAAAGTCTTATCTCTATTCGATGCTTTAGGTATCTAAGAGCAAGACCAGAAATGTCAAATGATTACGGATGCTTAACCCACAAACCTAAAGGCTACGCAAATAAATTCCGATAATTTCCTCGTTGTCGTAGAGATTCACGAAGGAGATTATAATGAGACAATCGCCACTCTTTAGAGTGTACGAGCAAAAGGGATTTAGCTTGATTGAGCTTATGATTGTCGTTGGTATTATTGCGATATTAACTTTAATGGCGGTGCCAAGATTCGGCAAGATGACGGCTAGAGCGCGCCAATCAGAAGCACGAACAAACCTTTCTGCTATTTACACCCTACAAGAAACATATTTCGCTGATAACACGAGATACTGCTGTAACGGCTCTGGTGGCACCAACTTGGCAAACTACGGTTTCCAAGGAGCTGGAGCTGCTCCAAGCTGCACAAACAACGAATTAGGATTTTCTATCAGACCTTGTCTACCAGATAAGATTAGATATACATACTCTAACAACGGTGGTGCTAACGCTTTCACAGCAACGGCCACAACAGGCACTGGCGACAATAACTTGGTTCTTCCAGGATGCACCCAACCAGATACGTGGACAATCGACCAGGAAAAGGATCTGAAATCCTCTTCCAACTCAGTGAAGCTATGTGACTAATTCAGAGGATACTTAGTAAAAATTAAACACGATTAAACCACCTGATCTTCTGGG
This sequence comes from uncultured Oligoflexales bacterium, assembly GCA_964490675.1. Taxonomy (GTDB): domain Bacteria; phylum Bdellovibrionota_B; class Oligoflexia; order Oligoflexales; family JAWKNZ01; genus CAZBDM01. Next base: position 2,651 of record CAZBDM010000036.1, on the reverse strand, counting down.
TGGTTTTTTTTGGACCACACCTTCAATTCAGTTAGTCGAAATAAGCACTATTTAATCATCTATTTTCAGACCCTTAGCACCATTAATCAAGTCTAAACTGTTGATTTCCGATCGCATTTTCATACGGGCGGGCGAATCTCGGCACGAGGTTTAACCTATGGTCAGTAGAGGCGAACGAACTTTGAAACATTTCTTATGTCTATTTCTAACAAGTATGTTAGGAGCAGCCTGCTCAAGTGATGTCAACTTTGGCTCAAACAGCAGCACCTCCAAGAACAACAAAAACACCCAAGCTAGCGGAGATGTTGACCCCAACAGCTCAAGCTCAGACGCCAATGGAGAAAATTTCTCCGGCGATGGTGGAGCAATCGATGTAAAAAGACTTGGCGATGAAGATTTTTTCAAACAAGCTGCCGATGCTTTAGCTCTGCTTTGTGGTGAAAAAGAAAATGAAATCCACGAGCAAACCATCACCTTCGAAGAGCAAACCGATACTTGCCCTTGGGGAGATGATGACAACAACCCCGACAACGGAAATATCACCCCAGACATCGAACAAAGAATCAGCTCACGCCTGGAGGAATCCATCAAACTTGACCTGCCCCCCGGGGCTCTTCTATGCTCTATGGCTTTAGATTTTAAAACAGAAGACAGTGGCTCAGACCGCGGTCAACTGATGTATTACGATGACGAGATTTTTTTAACTCTAAATAGTGTCATCCTCGCTGCAAGCCAGTCACACGATAGATATTTAGAGAAGAAAAACAACTTCCTCGTTTATGATTGGGATAAGCTTTTAAAACAAGATTATCGCCAAAACTTCGGAGTCTATTGTATCGGAGAGGAGCAAGGTTTAGGAAAGTGCAAAATCCCTAGAACCCAGACCAGAGGATTGATGTCCTTGAGTTTTGATGAAAAAATCATTCAGGAGGCCGCTTTAACCGCACTAGGAGTAGATGCAGCTAAGAAAAAAGACAATGTTTCAATTGTTGATCCTGATTTTACATTTAAGTTCATAACGACAGGCGACAATAATCCAGACATCGATTGCCAGCACTCTAGGTTTAGTTTTAAAGTGAGAACATCCTACATTCTCAATAAATGATATTAGCGAGATACTAGGGAAGATTTTTCTTCATTGTTAAGCTGGTGCAGGCAAACCCCAACTCATCGTAGAATCGCTTGGCTCTCCGGTTGTGCCCAAAGACCTGCAAACGGATTTCTTTAGCTTCCAGCAGCCGAGCCTGTTCCTCTAAAAACATCATGAGTCTTCGACCAATACCGAGCCCTCTTACCAGCTTGTCTAAGTAAATATCATAAAGAAATAGGTAGCGATCATTTTGTGCGCCTTTTTTTAAAGCGAACCACAAACGCCCAATAACTTCATCGCTATTCTTATCGACAACCATGTAAATATGGTGATTTTTGCTGTTGTGACCTTGCGGTAGAAGGTGTTGAAACTGCATTTCCGTCTGAAACTTAAAATCCTCAGGCTTCTTCCCTTCTGAAAGTGCCAATTCGTTCATATAGTTATCGAGACTATCGTTACGAAATACCGTGAACTCTTCTTCTGTTATTTTTCTAAATGCGAGATTCATAAGATTAATTAAATACTTTCATAGCCTTAGCAATTTGATCGATCACTGAAGTCGCTACAATACCCTGAAAGCTCGTATCAGATAAAGCTTCATCTGCTGCCAAACCGTGCAAATAGACAGCGAGCGGTACAGCGTGCTGAATGGCGAGCCCTTGTCCCAGCAGAGAGCCAATCATACCAGAGAGTACATCTCCCATGCCAGCCGTAGCCATCCCTGGGTTTCCACTACTATTGACAAAACTACGCCCATCCACGTCGCTTATGATTGTAGTTGCAGTCTTATAGACCAATGTACATTGATGGGCGATAGCAATGGCTTCTGTCTGTTTAAACGGTTCTTTTTGATAAGCATCTATAGTCAAGCCAAAAGCTTTTTCACATTCTTTTGGATGAGGCGTAACAACAACATGCTGAGACTTAATTTTAACTTGATGATCCGAGAAAACCGCTAGACCGTCTGCATCAATGACAATCGGTAAGTCTATGGTCTCAATCAGTTGTTTAGCAAGGGTTTGACTTTCTGCATTTTGGGACATTCCCATCCCGAGAACAACTGAATCGACTGCTCTTTCAGAAATCAAATTTTGAATCATTTCAAAATCATTAGGAATGAAATGATTTTTACCAGACTCAGTTGTTCTAATCATAATTTCAGAAGGGCAAATAAGGTTCAGCCCACTGTGATTTTCGGGCGTGACAAGCGTAACAAGACCTGCTCCTGACTTTAAAGCAGCAGTGGCAGATAAAATCGGCGCGCCATACATCCCTTCACTGCCGCCGATGATGAGACAGTGACCATAGTTTCCCTTATGGGTGTTTGATTCTCGAGCCAAAAGACCATGCCCAAAGAGGGAATCAGAAATAAGATGTCGGCTTGTCTTTACTTCTTGCAGAGATTCTTCAGGAAAACCTATATCTGCAACATAGATCTTGCCGGCCAGCGTCGCACTAGGTTGCAACAGTAAGCTTGGCTTTAACCAACCAAAGGTAATCGTTGAATCAGCATAAATAGCAGTTTTGGAAAATCATTGTGCGCAATCCCTACGCCAATGAC
>CAZBDM010000035.1:0-16100 GCA_964490675.1 uncultured Oligoflexales bacterium | reverse complement strand
TTCTCAACAAAATAATCGGCTAGAGGAATCATGTCTGTCTGGCGGTTTCTCAGTGATGGCACGTGAATGGGAAAAACATTTAAACGGTAGTATAGATCTCGCCTAAACTCGCCTTTTTCGATAAGTTCCTCGAGATTTCTATTGGTAGCTGCAATAAGTCTAACGTTAGTGTTGATCGTTTCGATACCGCCGACTCTTTCAAATTTCTTTTCCTGCAACACACGAAGAAGTTTGACTTGAGTCGATAGTGATGTGTCGCCAATTTCGTCAAGCATAAGGGTGCCACCATCGGCGAGTTCAAAGCGGCCTTTTTTCTGTGCGATAGCTCCGGTGAAAGCCCCTTTTTCGTGCCCAAAGAGTTCACTTTCAAGAAGCGTCGATGGAAGTGCAGCGCAGTTGACTTTGACGAAAGTCTTGCCTTTGCGAGCGCTATTTTCATGAATGGCATTAGCAACAAGTTCTTTTCCGACGCCGCTTTCTCCTAAAATAAGTACAGTGGCATCGCTTTTTGAAACCTGGCAGATTTGGTCGAATACATCTCTAATGGCGCGAGAGTTACCAATGATGTTCTCAGGGCGAAATTGATCTCCACCATCAAATCGAGGCATCTCGGGGATTTGGATGAGTCCTTTGGCTAGAATGCCCCTATACATTAGTATCGTCTGAGCAATGATCGAAGCGATAGCGTTGAGAAGGGGGAGGTCATCTTCAGGTCCTCTGCGAGAGCTATAATTTTTACTGACCGCCAGGCTTCCGATTTTGTGTGGCCCGTAATTAACTGGAACGCAGATAATGTGGCTTGCTTTGGAATGGCCATCTGAAATCGAAGCGGAGTCGACTAGCTCAGAGCTGTGCGATAATGGAATAATATGAGGGGTACGCAGGCGCGACACCTGATGAAGTAAATTTTTCAGATCTTCTGGCAGCTCTTCCTCTTTGCCATCGGCTGAGATGATGGAATCAATTTTGCCGTTAAAGGCTTCTTCGTCAGCCATAAACCCAAGAGCAGCATGAATCGTTTCGCAAGCGCTTTGAAGAACGAAGGCGATGGATTCGAGGGAGTCTTTGAGGTTTTTTTGCTCACTTGCCGCCTTGAAAATACTGTTGAGGATATTAAGCTCGCGGTTAGGAAGCTCTTTTAGCCACTTTTCATCCTTGCCTAATTCTCCGTAGACAACTTTTTGTGAGTCTTCAATTTTTACAATTTCCATTTTTTCGCCTTCTTAACTGCACAGTGGTTAACCTTGACTGTAGGTCTTTCGGACATCTAATCCCTACAATAGTGTTTTAATTCAAGCAAGCGAACTTTTTTATGACATGCTTTATTCGGGCATAACGGAACAAAATCGACATCAAAAATTTATAAATTATCGGAAATATTGAATAATTAATATTGATGCCCATCTCTTCTGTTCAATGGATAATCTACCAAAATGTCACCAACGCCACTCGGCCTACATGAATGTGGGCTCGCTAGGGCTTCAGTAAGGCACGTCGATTAATCTGGAATCAGTGTCTCAAGGGTCTATGAAGAGTGATTAAAGGATGGGTAGATTTATCGATAAAAGGGGGCTACGGTGACTGGGCTTAATTTGGGGGGGAAAAGAAAAAGTATTCCCCAACAAATCCACAGGGGTCGCGAAAGTAGATGCTTCTTCCGTCACTTCTGTCGTAAGGACCTTTTAATATTTCGATGTTACTCTGCCGTAAAAACTCGCTGAATTCGTCCACCTCTTGTGGAGTCTGGGCAAAAAAACCATAATGATCAAGATTTTGGCGGCCCGATCTTTCGCTCGTCATGTTTGACTCACCGCCATGCTCGGGTTTGGCGACTGCCATTTTCGGTGTCTTAAGGGCAATAATATCTGAACCGGCTAGTAGAAAAAGAAGCTCCCCTCTGTCTTCGAGAATCTTAAGACCGAGTTGATTGACAAACCAACGGCGGGCAACACTCATATCTTCGACGACGAGTGCTAAGTGATTGAGCCCATTGATGGAAAATCCCATGGTTTGTCTCCGTAGATCACCTACGGTTTCAGACTATCACATAAGTGGTGCGATGCGACAGACTTTAGAAAAAATGACTGCAAAGGAAAATCTCGTCTTGCTCGGTATTGTCAAACTTGGTGAGGAAGAAAACTTTGACTATTTTGAACAGTGGCTTGCCGAAAAGAAACATGCAGGGATGAACTTTCTAGAAAGGAATCGGCAGTTTCGAAAAGACCCTAGAAAGCTGCTCAATAAAGCGCGCTCGGCAATTATTGTTGGATTGCCTTACAAACAAGATACTAGCCTTGCCAAAATAAGAAAAACGAGAACCCCCCAATATGCTCAGTATGCAAAAATCAAAGATTATCACAAAGACCTCAAAAAAAGAGGTAAGCGGCTTTTAGAGGCAGTCCTTAGGGAATATTGCCCGGCTGGAGAACGCCATGTTGGTCGTGTCTGTGTTGATTCTGCTCCCCTGCTTGAAAGGGCCCTCGCTAGTCGAACCGAAAAAGGTTTCATTGGAAAAAACACCTGCTATATTCACCCTCAAAAAGGCAGCTTTTTTCTTCTTGGAGAAATCCTGGTCAGTTTGGAGCTGCCCGCCGACAACAAAACTGCTGTAGACCATAATAAAAGGACGAGCGAAGGGGGCTGCGGAAGCTGTCAACGTTGCAAGGTCTATTGTCCTACAGGCGCATTGTCAGAAGATTACCGGCTTGATGCAAATAAGTGTCTTTCTTATTATTCAATCGAGCATCGTGGGACGGTCCCTCTGGAATTTTGGCCGTGGTTTTCTACTTACTTATTCGGCTGTGATATCTGTCAGCTTGCTTGTCCTTACAATCGCCATATTGAGCCGGCAAAAGACCTCAATGTTAAAATTGAGGAAAGTTATGATCTCTATGAGGTTGCAACTATGGATCAAAAAACCTACGAAGACTTTTTCGCCGGAACTCCCATGACTCGAGCCAAAAGAAATGGCTTAAAGCGCAATGCTTTAATCGCTATGACGGTTAAAAACGATCCGCGACTTTATCAAGCGATCCGGCATATAGGCGAGGAAGCCGATCCGATGCTTGATCAAACGATTGTCCAGGTAGAGCAGTTTTTAAAAAATATTCGTGAGAATATAGATGGCTAGCCCGAATAATTTGATGTGGGCGCGACAAACTTAAGATGTTATCTATGAGTGTCGCTAAAGAAAGTGAGCTAGTGGAGGAGCATTCATTGGATAAGTCTTACCTGGAGCATTTAAGAAGAGAAATTTCAGAAATAAAAGAAGCCTCGCTTTATAAGTCAGAAAGAGTGATCTCTTCTCCCCAAAAGGCAATGATCACTGCTGAAGGACAAGATGTCTTAAACTTTTGCGCGAACAACTATCTTGGTCTTGCCGATGATCAAAGGCTCATCGATGCGGCCAAGAAAGCTCTCGATGAATATGGATTTGGTCTCGCTTCTGTAAGATTTATTTGCGGGACCCAGACCGTTCATAAACAGCTTGAAAAGAAACTATCCGAGTTTTTGAAAACTGAAGATACTATCCTTTATTCATCCTGTTTTGATGCAAACGGTGGGCTTTTTGAAACTCTCCTTGGTCCTGAAGATGCTATTATTAGCGACTCGCTTAATCACGCCAGTATTATTGATGGTGTGAGACTCTGTAAGGCAAAAAGATTTCGATACGCTAATAACGACATGAGTGATCTTAAAGAAAAGCTTGAACAAGCGAGGGACTCTCGTTTTAAGCTTATTGTCACCGATGGTGTTTTTTCTATGGACGGTATCATTGCAGATCTCAAGTCGGTTTGCGATTTAGCTGATGAGTACGGTGCTCTTGTCGCTGTCGATGATTCGCACGCAGTTGGGTTTCTAGGTGAAAATGGTCGAGGGACCCCTGAATACTGTGGTGTTCTTGAGCGGGTTGATATTATTACGGGAACCTTGGGAAAAGCTCTTGGTGGTGCATCAGGCGGTTATACATCGGGTCGAAAAGAAATCGTTGAAATGTTAAGGCAAAGATCTCGCCCCTACTTATTTTCTAACACACTTGCGCCAATGATAGCTGCCACTTCAGTGGGAGTTCTCAACATTGTCGAAAAAGACAAGGTATTAAGACAACAGCTATTTCAGAATATGGAAAAGTTTAGGAGTGAAATGGACGCAATGGGCTTTGAGCTTGCCGGAAAAGATCATCCGATTATTCCTGTCATGCTCGGCGATGCCGAACTCGCCTCGAAAATGGCCGATGCGCTTTTGGCAGAAGGTATTTATGTAATTGGCTTTTCTTATCCTGTCGTTCCTAAAGGTAAGGCCCGCATTAGGGTACAAATATCAGCTGCTCATAGTTCCGAAGACATTGATCGCTGCATCGCAGCCTTTAAAAAGGTTGGTGAGACTTTCAAAGTGATTTAACAATAAGAGGGGAAAAATGGCTGGTTCAATGAAAGTGCTGATAAAAAGCAAAAAAGACGTCGGTCTTTGGATGGATGAAGCTCCAATTCCAGATGTAGGGCCCAATGATGTTCTTATCAAAATTAAGAAAACAGCGATCTGTGGCACTGATCTTCATATCTATGATTGGGACGAGTGGTCGCAAAAGACCATACCTGTTCCGCTTATTACAGGTCATGAATTCATGGGGGTGATCGATAAAGTTGGCTCGCACGTGAAAGGTTACGAGGTCGGTGATCGTGTTTCCGGTGAAGGACACATCACCTGTGGTCACTGCCGCAACTGCCGGGCAGGTAAAAGACACCTTTGTAGAAACACGGAGGGAGTTGGTGTGACAAGACAAGGCTGCTTTGCTGAGTATCTCTCTATTCCAGCAGATAATGCCTTTAAGCTCCCTGATAATATTTCTGACGATCTCGCCTCGATTTTTGATCCTTACGGTAACGCTGCTCATACGGCACTTTCTTTCGATCTCGTTGGCGAAGATGTCCTCATTACAGGTGCTGGTCCCATCGGTATTATGGCGACAGCTATTGCACGTCACGTTGGAGCGCGTCATGTAGTTGTTACCGATATTAACGATTACCGGCTCGAGCTAGCTGCTAAAATGGGAGCTGATCGGGTCGTTAATCCAAAAACCCAAGATCTTGAATCAGTTTTGTTGGAAGTTGGCATGACAGAAGGCTTTGATGTTGGGCTTGAGATGTCTGGAAATCCATCGGCATTCACCTCGATGTTAAAAACAATGAATCACGGTGGGCGTATTGGCCTGCTAGGCATCTTCCCTTCGGATGTCCCGATAGATTGGAGTCTTGTCACGTTTAAGGGGCTTTTCATAAAAGGTATCTACGGGCGGGAAATGTTCGAAACCTGGTATAAGATGGCCTCTATGCTACAAAGTGGCCTTGATATCTCACCTGTTATTACTCATCATTTCGATATCGATGATTTCCAAAAAGGCTTTGAGGTGATGCAAAAGGGTCAATCTGGAAAGGTTATTTTAGACTGGTTTAAAGACTGAGGTGAGAGGTGTCAGAAAAGCCCAAAAAGCCCCTGACAAGAGAGGGCTACTACAAGCTTGCTGAAGAGCACGAATTTCTTTCTAAAAAAGAACGGCCAAAAGTGGTTGAAGGCATTCAGATTGCCGCAGCCGAAGGTGACCGTTCTGAAAACGCTGAGTATATTTATGGTCGCAAAAGACTTCGAGAACTTGATAAGAGAATAAATTACCTTAACAAGCTCCTCACCGATGTAAGGATCATAACGCCGGAAGAGCTTTCAGGTGAGACCGTTTGTTTTGCCTCAACGGTGGAAATTACCGATGATGAGGGCGAGGTAAATCGTTATCTGATTGTTGGGGAAGGTGAAACAGATCGCCATGATAAGGCGATTTCCTGGAAATCGCCAATGGCGAGAGCTCTTCTTGGTAAAAAAGTTGGTGATTTTGTTTTAGTAAAAAGACCAGCTGGCGATCTTGAAGTGGAGATCACGGATCTTTTTTTTGGTGAAAGAAACTACAAAGATAAACGCTAATTTCTAACCATTTGGATCAACAAGCCGATCAATTTTAACGGTGATATCGGTGCTGCCGATTGCGACTGGACCGATCTCACCTGTAAGATCACCGGGCTGATCAGGTCCCGCGGCTCCATCTCTATCAAGACGGACTTTAATCCGAAAATTTCTCGGAAAGGGAAGGTCCTCATTCATCCGCTGAAGTCTTTCTCTTGTGATAAAAAAGTCTAAAAACTCCCCTTGAGCATCCTCTGAGACTCTTTCTCTTTGTGCGCCGAACGGCATCGGCATGTTGCTGTCAGCATTATATAAAACGATGAATAAGCTTCTTATGCCGCTGGCTTTGTCTGTGAGTGAGTCGTCGAGAACAATTTTTCCAGAAAGAATGATGGGAGTCTTTTCAGAGAAGATCATTGCGGAAGCGACAATAGCCAAGACAATAACAATAAAAGAAACCGGTAGCAGCCACTTGGGAAAACTTTTCAAAACTTCTCTCCTTACTAGGTGAGACTTGATGATATCCTTTGCTAATCTATTTCATCAACTATTTTAATGGCGCACTTTCCATTGACCACTCCTGGGCGAGCCTTAAATTTGGTCTTTCCCTGAATTTTGACCTTGAGTGGATTGTCCGCGGGGCAATCAAGCTGTAGGATGTCTCCGTTGGCAAGATCAAGCAGATCTTTGACAAGGATACTAGCCTCACCAAGCACAGCTTTGATCTCCACTTCAGTTTGAAGGACAACTTTGAAAAGCTCTTTTTTTGAAGGAGAGGCGTGCCCTTCTTCTTTTTTAAGAGAAGTCATTTGTAAAAAGTCTTTTAGCTTTTGATCGGTTGATTTGGGGATGAGAAGGTGAAGTTGACTGAGGTTACTGCTCGATTCCAGCATAAAAGGCGTAAGGAAGATCTCTTCCTCCTCCTGCAGCGTATTCATAGATCTAATATCAACGTAACGATTGGTTAGAAAGGTTTCAAGTTGGCAGCGCTCTGACCATGCAGCCTGGTAAGACTCATTTATTAACTCCGCAATCCTTTGCAGGTGTTTGAGATCTAGCTGGCTTAGATCGCTGAGGTTGTGATCGTTTTTGGTGTTTCCTTGCAGTGCCGAAACAAAATAAGACGCAGCGACGCGGTCGAAAATCCAGTATCCGTGACCGGAGAATGGTTTAATCGAAAATTGAAAAACACTGGCTAGTTGATGATTTTGTTTGAGAAATTGCTTAAACGTTAGTTTTCTGCGGCTGTGAGCAGCTGTTCCCACAGTGTCATTTAAGACGACTGATAATTTTTTATTCAGAGCAGCGGCTATCTGTTTTTCAGTTGCACTGACGCTATCGTCACCGTTAGAGGTGATTTCGTCAAACTGGACATCTGAGAAACTTTGCTTGTTTAGATCGTTAGCAGCGGACATTTGATCAACCTGTTAGTATTTTGCTACATAATGGCATTCGGCAGAGTTGTCGGGAGTTTTACTGGCAAATTAAATTCTCTCATTAAAACCGGGGTTTATTTTTTTGATCGAACTTGGAGAGGACTACAGATCCTTAGGAAAACCAGTTGAGTCTAGGCACGAAGGGCAAAGGATCGATCATTATTTAGGCCACTCCTTCCCCTTTTTGTCGCGCACACGTTGGCAACAACGTCTCAAAAAGAAAGAAGTATTTATCAACGGTCGGGCGGTAAAGAGCACTTATCGCTTAAAGGAAGGTGATCAGGTCTGTTATTTTCTGCCGCAAACCCAAGAGCCAGAAGTTGACAAAGGCATCGATGTGATCTGGCGGGATGACGGAATAATGGCGGTTTATAAGCCCTCCAATCTTCCCATGCACGAAGGCGGACGCTACCGTTTAAATACCTTTTATGAAGTACTTAGACAGGAAGTCGGTGAGGATTGGGCTGCTGTCCACAGGCTAGATCGAGAAACGAGCGGTATTGTCGTTTGCGCAGGTACCAAAGAGCTACGCAACAAACTTTCGAAAGAGTTTCGGGAAAGGACAATGAAAAAAGCTTATTTAGCACTCGTTAGAGGGGTTCCCGAAGAAGACGAATTTACTATCGATGCTCCGATTGGAGACGCAAAATCGACCTTATTTCGTCAGAAAAAATGGGTTGAGCCCGATGGGTTAGCTTCTTTAACAAAGTTTAGTGTTTTAAGCCGCGCACAACACCACAGCCTTCTGCTCGCCCAGCCTCTAACGGGAAGAACCCATCAGATTAGAGTTCACGCCGCCTACGCAGGCTTTCCTCTTGTCGGGGAAAAAAAATACCATCCCGATGAGACTGTCTATCTAGAGTATATGGACCACGGCCTTACCGATCGAGTTCTCAAAGAGTCTGAGTGCAAAAGACTCTGTCTTCATGCAACCGTTCTAGGGTTTCTTCATCCAAGTAGTGAAAAAGTCATGATGATTCATTGCCCGATGCCTGAAGATATGAGCTCAGTTGTCAGTTCATTGGGAGCTGCCCTCGCCAACGAAGCCTTGGTACCGAGCCTTCCTCAGCTCTTGGTTCAGAAGTGATTTGAATACATAGAATCAGATTATAATTAATATAATCAGTGGCTTGTATTTAATCCTTTAGGAGTCCGACGTTTTTGCCGAATACGCCTTTAGGAGTAACTGATGAGCGAGCACAGTAAAAAAGAAAAACTGCCAGCAAATCACCTTAAAATTTATGGCTATACAGACTACAGAAAGTATCTCAAAGAGTTTTATGAGAACAGAAAATCTAGTCACAAAGGTTATAGCTATCGGGCGTTTTCGAAGGCTGCTGGTTTTAGCTCACCCAATTTTCTCAAGCTTGTTATCGAAGGCAAAAGAAATATCAGTAGCGAAGCGACTCAGAAGTTTATCAAAGCTCTCGGCTTAAAGGGTAAGTCTGCCGAATACTTTGACTGCCTCGTTCAGATGAACCAGGCCAAAAATGATCAGCTAAAAGAAGATTTTTTTCATGAACTCAAAAAACTCACCCCCCACGCCCACAGGAGAGAGCTCGATGCAGAGAGTCTCCAGTATCTGAGCCACTGGATCTATCCTGTACTGCGCGATATGGTTGACGTCTTTGGATTTCGAGATGATCCCTACTGGTTGATGAGGCGCATTCACGGTGATCTGTCACACCAGGACGTTTCCTCGGCATTTCAGTTTCTCGCCAAGTCGGACTTCATCAGAAAAGATGACGAAGGAAAATGGCATGCAAACGACAAAATGGTTTCGTCGTCTGATGAGGTGAGGAGTCTGGCAGTCAGAAATTATCATCGTCAAATGCTTGAGCGCGCAAAAGAATCACTTGAACGCCTGCCACTTGAAGAGAGAGAATTTGGTGCATTGACCTTCGTGATTGCCGAGAAGAGGCTCGAAGAACTCAAGAAAAAACTAAAAGACTTCCGTAGTGAGCTACATGACTGGGCGGTGCAAACAACCGAACAAGATCCAGGAGAGGTGGTGGTTCAAGTTAATTTTCAGATGTACCCTCAAACGAAAAAAGTACAGTAGCTTAAAAGGTTTCTGCTTTGTAATCATTAAGTCTCTAAAAAATCAACCGACAACTATTTTCGAACGATTAGAAAAAGTGTTTTTTGCGTTTCTTTAATTCGTTTCACATGTAGACCTGCTAAAATAGTTTAGTACGAACGTTTACAGACCAACTCATGGATGAGAGAACATGAAAAAAACAAACGCCTCCCTACTTGTCTGGTTGAGTTCCTTTGCATATCTGCTTTTTCAGACTGTTTTACCAGCAGTGCTTAATGGACAGACAACTCAAGGGGGTCTGACTCCTGTATCCAGCGCTCCACAGATGGCTCAGAATGATCCAAATGCGAGAGGGGCTGAGCGCATTCCACCCGGTCAAGAGCTCGTTAATATGGACTTTCCCGAGCTTACTGAAATTAAAGACATTATCAAGGCGGTGTCCTTGTGGATTGGAAAAAACGTCATCATGGACCCCAAGGTCAAAGGTAAAGTGCAGATCATTTCGCCACGAAGAGTGACTAAGGAAGAGGCATACCAAGCCTTTCTTTCAGCACTAAATATTCTTGGTTTCACCACTGTAGAAACGGGAAAAATTATCAAGATTCTTCCCGTTAGAACGGCCGTAAAAGGCAACCTAAAAACCTTCATGGGAAGCAACTGGACACCTAGGACTGACGAAGTGATTACCCAGATCGTCCCGCTACGTTATATAGACGCAAAATCTCTCGATCGAGCTCTTAAGAAAATTGTTTCGACAAACTCACTCATTGCCTACGAACCGACCAATACCCTCATTATCACTGACAGCGGCTATAAGGTAAGGAGAGTCCTGGATATCGTCCAACTTCTCGACGTGCAGACTCAACAACCAAAGATTGAAATCGTACCGATTAAATTTGCTGATTCGAAATCAATCGCCGAAAAGGTCAAAAACCTCTACCAAGGAGGCTCTTCTAGCAGTAAATCTAGATCATCGAGCTATCTAAGTTACAAGATTCTTCATGATGAAAGAACCAATTCAGTTATTATCTTCGGGCCCCCACGTACTATTAGAGACGTCAAAGATCTCGTAAAAAAGTTCGATGTCACTCTAGAAGACCCATCTAGACAGTCAACCATTCATGTGAGACCGCTCGATTACGCCGATGCGAAAAAGATTGCCCAGACACTCTCTAATCTTTCCAGTAACGGTAAAAGCTCAACTTCAACTCTCAGGCGTATTCCAGCAAGAACAACAACAACGCCAAAGAACACAAAAGCGAACACTTCTAAAACAAATGCGGCTCCGTCGTCAGCGGAGTTAGCCGATGGTTTAAAAATCACTGCGGACGAAGCATCAAACTCTCTTCTTATCACGGGCAGTCGCTCAGCTTATGATACGGTCAATGCGATCATCAGAAAACTTGATATCCGCCGGTCACAGGTTTTTGTCGAAGCAGATATTCTAGATATCAATGTTGATAATGCTTTCCGCTTTGGAACCTCAATTTTCGGCGGTTACGGCAATTCTGATGGATCTGGCACAAAGTATATCACCGCTTGGGAAGCCCAAAACATGGGTCCGATCGTCACAGCAGGAGCGCTTGAAGACTCCGGCAGTCAGGCTTCTGCAGCGGAAAACGTGGCTGGGGCTTTTGCTAACGATTTATCGATCGGTGTCCTGTCAGGTCAAAAGATCTCCGTTCCTGGTCTTGGAGAGTTTACCCCAGGTGCGCTGATCAAACTTATAAAGTCAGACGCTAATACGAGGGTCCTGTCTTCGCCACACGTGCTGACGATCAATAACGAAGAGGCAGAGATTACTGTTGGTCAAAAAGTTTATTACAACACGACAGAGTTTAACCCAGCGACGCAAACCTCAGCTCCAAAAGTCGAGAAAGAAGACGTAGATTTAACCCTTAGTATCAAGCCAAATATCAGCTTTTCGAATTATGTGACTTTAAACATCCAAATCCAAGCCAATAGCCTTGCTGGTAGTGGTGCCGCAGGATTACCGAGTGTTACGAAGAGAAATACCAAGCAGATTGTTACCGTGAAAACTGGTCAGACCGTTGTCATCTCGGGACTTGTTGAAACGAGAAAGATAGAGTCTTTCAAAAAAATTCCTCTCCTCGGTGATATTCCTGTGATTGGTTGGCTTTTTAGGAATTCAAGCATCCAAGATGTAAAAAGCAATCTTCTCATTTTTCTAACGCCGCACGTCGTGCATGGGGCAAATGACCTTGCTGCGGTTTATCAGGCAAAACTTAAAGATAGAGATGAGTTTCTCGAAAATGTTTATGGGAAAGAAGCGCTTGAAGATGATTTCTACAAAAGGCTTCCTAGCGAGCAGGATGGAGCATACGTGCCGACTGAGATTGATAAAGCTGAGGAAAGCCGAAGAAAGCGTCAAAGAAGACAGACTCTCAAAGACATGGGAGTTGATGACAGCAATTCTCTTTGATCTGGCTTAGCTAAGAAGCTCATCCATAATTTTTAGATATTGAATGATGTGGCGGTTAACGAGAAACTTCTCTTTGACGGTTTTTTTTGCTTGCTGAGCTAACTGTTTAGCTATTTTTTCATCGTCTAAAAGGCTTTTTACCAGGCTACCAAATTGTTTTAAATCTGTAGGATTTTTGAGAAGAAGACCATTTTCTTGATCTCTGATTTGATCTTTAATGCCACCGACGGCGGTACCTATTACAGCTTTCGACTTCCACATAGCTTCAGAAACCGTCAACCCAAAACCCTCATAAAGGCTTTTTTGGACAATCATGGTTGCGTGAGTTTGAATCGCATTAACCATATAAGCGTTTTCTTCAAGATCTCTCATGGGGAGGCAAACCAGAAGGATTCTCTGGCGTTTAAAGTGAGGAAGGCTTCGCCAGTTATCTAGACATTCATTAAAGGCTGCAACGCTTTCTGGATCATCGGAAACAGAGTGAACGCTTGGCCCGACAAGAGCCAAATACTGTTGTGCCTCACAAACCACATAATCGGCAAAGCCATTCATCACACCAAGCATGTCTTTAAGCCTATCCCAGCGTGATACTTGTACAATAAAAGGGTCTTCTTTATGGGGTAAAGGTCCTGCATGAACAATGTCAGCGTAGCGTTTGATTGTGATCTTTCGACCCTTATAATTTTTAAACGATATCTCTTTAAAGCTTTCCCTTTCACACTGAATAAGTCCGATGTGAGCTAAAATCAAACGACTTAGCTCAATAGATAAAGTCTCATTCTTGGCTGAGAAGGCATCAATAGACGGAGGAATAACAACAATCTTATCTTGATCAATCCACTTTGGAGCATAGTCTTTTCTGGTGAAAATAAACCGGTCTGCAAAGTTTAAAAAAGGCTTTAAAAATTGCCAAGATCTTTCGACCAGCTCGTTTTCTTCTTCATAACCAATGTGACTGCGCCAAATAACAGAGATGCCTCTCTCTTTAAAGAGCCTCACCAGGCCCGCTGTTTGCGGATCATGACAAAGGACAACATCTTGAGGTTTTATCATCTCGATGATTTCAGAGAAGTTTTCTAAAGTGATCTTTTCAAAGTGGTCTGTTTCTCGTGGACCGAGAGAGCCACCATCGCCAGGCGAGGCGTGAATACCGTTGTGAATACGCTTAGTGATAGCGTAAAAGTCACTATCCCCAGATATAACGAGCCAACGAATCTGAAATCCGAGTCCTTTCCCGTAGCCAATAAGAGTGGGAAGCATTTCGGCAACCCCTCCTCCGGCTGCAGTCGAGTTGATATTCCATAGGGTGGCATTTTCTACCTTTGGAGATAGATTTTGGCAGTGCCTCTCAAGCTTCGCTAGTTCGTGATCACCGAGGAGATTTTCGTAGGGTTTTAAGCTTAGGCTTTCGACTTTGATTTCATTAACGCGTGACATGATTTCCCTCTCAAATCTTTTTATATAAAGAGCTTATAAGATTCGGCTGACAAGAAAAAGAAAAAGCGGCCTCATAAGGGCCGCCATTTGATTCTTAATGAGCTAAGACTTTAATTATCTTCTATAGGAGTAACTGTACACCACCATCTGTAGGTAAGATCGCCAACGGATGCAAAAAGTTGCAGGGTCTCAAAAGGCTTTAGGATAATACCGATCGGGCTAGAGCCCGTATTTGGGTACAAGGCGGTTGTTACGGAAGTCTCAGTTCCTGCTCCTTTGATGGAAAGCGCCAAAGGATAACCTTTTTGTTCGACAAATGGCCAAACGGTTACTTGAATGTGGCTAAAAGAGCTTATCAATTCACTGAGCCGATCGTCTTCGAAGTCGACAGAAGCGGTGTATGAATTGTCACTTTCGGCGAGCTTTTCTTGCAAATCAATATTGAATTCACCCTCATCGTAAAAGTTGGAAGACTCGGTGCTGCCCTTGCTAATTTTTGATAGGTTGCATTGAACTTTTTGGCTTTTATTAATTGAGCCATTGTCTAGCGGCGGTGGAGCCGGAAATTCACCTGTGTTGAGAGAAGAATCTCCGTCGCTCAGCTTACCGCAGGCCATTATCCCCAGTACCATTGCAACAATAATAATCCGTTTCATGTTTAAACCTCTTTCTAGGTGGATCGTGTCATACAGACGAGACACAGTCGTTCAAAGACCAAAGAGCAGAATCTGTACCAACTTATAGGCTTTGTCTTTTTAGAAGCTTACAGACCTATAGAGCGTCTAAATATTTGACATTGCAAAGAAACTACTCAAAATTGTGAAGATTCTTAGAAATGGCGGGAGCGCAAGAACTGACCGAGATGAGGTTTACTATTTGTTTTTTAGAAAACACCCACTGCAGTATCATTATGGTTTATGGCTATTTAAGTCCTCTCAATTAAACGAATCATTTCAATGCTATTTAGGTTCTTATCAAGTCAAACTACTGATTGACCGAAAAAATAACGGGAAATATTCGGACTGAATTCACAATGTCGATGGTAGATCTTTCAGATTTGATCTGTAAATGTAGTTGACTTAGGTAGCATTGTGAAAGTTAAAAAACAGTGGACGTTTTTACTCCTTTTATTTTCGTTGTTTGGTTGTAAACAATATGTAGGCCTCAAGACCGAAAGTCGTCGTTCACCAGAAGTTTTTAGCGAAGAAGAAGATAACCTGAGGATTACTGAGTCTCAGGATGGCTGTCAGGTCCATGGTGATCTCACTTTGCTTACTCACTACAAAGAAGGTATCGGCTTTAGTCCTGGGGGTACTGATGTAGGTGACTTCCTTAATCGCCAGGCCTTAGATGAAATTAACCAAGGGCTAAATCATGTTACATTTTTTAAAGACTTCATTCCTGATAGTGGTGATTATCTAGGAGACCGTTTTGACACCTTGACTTACCCAGAAGACCGGGTCAGGGGCGTTTTATCAAAGCTTTGTGGTGAAGATATTAAATCGGTTTATTTCAATCAACCTGGACTTGAAATTAAAAGAAGCAATCAACTTGGCCGTCTTATAAAAATCAAAAACGAAAGTTTTCAAGTTGTTCACAGTATCATTTACAAAGACAATCTCTTTACTCTGGTTTTGCCTCCTTTTTTGATACCTTCGGCTTCTTACCCGCTCCTTATTAACGGCTTTTATTCCCTTAATAGTTCTTTAATTGACGGCCACGGTCCCATGATGTTTCAAACTTTATCAAACCTTTGGGAGAAAGATAAAATCGCTGCTATTGGTGTTCTTTGGAACGGGGGTGGTTCTGAAAGCTCCTTTTCTATGAACGATAAGGCCTATATAGAATTTAACGAGTTTATTGAATTGCTTTCAAAAACAATACGAATTGACGCGAGGAAAGTTGTCACCTTTGGAGGGTCTCGTGGCGGAATAACCGCGCTTAATCTTGCTGCCCACCCTGCAGTAACTGCTGTGAATGTAGCTGCAACCTATGCTGCGGTACCTCCCTCAAATGTAAATTTAATCGGAAAAATTGTCGGAAGCGGGACGGTTCCGCAATTACTCTCAATTAGTGATAGTAGTGTTGGTTATCATGGCTCGTGGCAAAGGGATTATAAGCTCCCCAACAAGAGTACAACAGGGCTTCAGCGTTTAAAGAAAGTCCTTACTGGCTATGACAATGACAACATGATCGAGCGGTTTATTAATCTGACTGCCCCCGTTAAAATGAATAAGCTCAAAAAAAACCGGACAGACATCTTCTTAGAAATGGGTAGCCATGATTTTATCGTACCGTTTGCCGACCAATTACTACTTTTCAGAAAACTCAGAGACTATGGGGTCCGTGTGGAGGGTCGAGTTAATTACTTTGGAGGCCACTTAACTCTCGGAGATCCAGAATCTTTTATTACTGACGCGCTGCGTCGCCTTGCAAAGACCTCGCTGCCAGAGAGTTTAAATTTTGTAAACAAAGCTAAAAAGAGTAATTACCTGGCTGTCCAGGGCCAAATTGCGGCTCAAGCTTGGTCTCTAGATTACGCTTCGACTCCTTTAACCATCGAGTTTCCTAAGTTTATTATGAGTGAATACAAGGCGCTGTTTATCCTGACTGGGGTTGCGGGCAAGCGTTATCTGATTGTTGGCCAAGATGAAGGCGGGGCCCCCCATCATGCATTAGTGACATTGCCTGAAGAAGGGGTTTTGCTATTTGAGTTTCAGCCGGAGGTTCTTCCTCTTGGGACGCTAACTTTAAAGCATGTTTTCGAGGTGGACCAACAGTCAAACCTCTC
>CAZBDM010000034.1:15414-16423 GCA_964490675.1 uncultured Oligoflexales bacterium | reverse complement strand
CACGGAACACTTTTTATTTTTGATGAAGTGATGACAGGTTTTCGTGTGGCGTGGGGTGGGGTTCAGACTTTAATGAAGATATCTCCAGACATTACAACACTCGGTAAAGTGGTCGGAGGTGGACTACCGCTTGCAGCTTATGGTGGCAAGGCAGAAATTATGGATAAAATCGCACCGGCGGGACCTATTTATCAAGCGGGTACCTTGTCAGGTAACCCTGTTGCAGTAGCAAGCGGTTTAAAAACTCTTGAGCTTCTTGACATGCCTTCAGTTTATGCAAAACTTAACCAGTTAAGCGATAAATTGGTCAGTGGATTTAAGAGCTTATCCAGGGAGATGGGAATTCCCATGCATACCGATAGTGAAGGTGGTATGTTTGGGTACTTTTTTAGTGGGAAGGCAGTCAGGAATTTTGACGATGCTAAAGACTGTGACGTTGAGACTTTTAAAAAGTTTTTCCTCGGTATGTTAGACCAAGGCATTTATCTTGCCCCTTCTGCTTTCGAGGCGGGTTTTATCCCTTTAGCGCATAGTGAACAAGACATTCAACAGACGATTGAAGCTGCTAAAGAAGTACTTTCTAAATTGTAACTATATAGGGCTATACAAATACCTATGAATGATGCGTTGAGCGGTAGATTAAATATTGGTCTAGTTAATTATTGGAACATGCTTCCCTTAACTGCAGAGCTTGAACGCATCAAATTTCCTCAGATAAATCTAGTCAAAGCGATTCCCTCAAAGATAAATAGAATGCTGTCAAATGGTGAAATTGACTTAGCTCCTTGTTCAAGTGTTTGTCTGGTCACCCAAAAAAATCATGAAATGGCATTACCACTTGGAGTTGTGTCTAAAGGCACTGTGCAAAGTGTTTATCTTGGCTTTCATCATGATCATACAGACTTACTTCGGGAAATTTCACAAAAACAGCTTGAAATTAGCAATCTGTTTGCTTGGACTCAAAAGAAGTTTGATTGGGATCTCAGAAATCTAGGTTCTTTTTTCTGGC
>CAZBDM010000034.1:0-15404 GCA_964490675.1 uncultured Oligoflexales bacterium | reverse complement strand
AGCAGGTTGCGCTGTTTCGCCCTATTACAAGTGTTTTAGCGCCGACCCTAAAGCTAACCGCTGCGTCTGCTTCTAGTGCCATGTTAGCAAAAATTCTTTACCGTATTTGGTTTGGTGATGAAATTTATCAGACGCAAATTCAAAGACAAGAAAAGGGCTTTTCGCAGTCGAAAGCTTCACCTGTTGAGCTTCTTATCGGAGACGAAGCTCTTATCAAAAAGAATCAGTTTTACAAAACCATTGACCTCGGCAAGTTGTGGTACGAAATGACTGGCTTGCCTTTTGTTTATGCCTTGTGGCAATCAAAAGGATTGCGGCTCAATGGTGCTAAACGCTTACTTGTTGAAGCGGGTGAGCTTGCGGAAGCTAAGATGAAGGTCGAGCCGGCGACTTATTTTCCATCAAGCCTGCCGTCTGACGATAAAGGTAAGAAGATAAACCTAAGTGAATACTGGAAACATATCTACTACCGCGTTGGAAGCAACGAAATAAAAGGACTTTTAACCTTTTTATCACTGACAAGATGTCTCCTGCCCAAAGAAAAAGATCATCAGATTCTTTTAAACCTCAGCCGTTGGCAGCAAAGTGCGGCTAATGGAGAGAATGTTTTTTCCTAGAAATCATTGGTCTGATCGCCAAGTCATTATTATCTTCTTGATCAATGCCTTTGCGAGAGGAATATGGTTGTCGATGCTTTCTATCTTTTAATTCTGGTCGTTACAGGTCAAATGTGCAGGTCGCAATACGGCCAGAGTGGCTTAAAAGCATTTCTTGCTGAAGTTACAAAGTTGCAGGTGGCATCTCGCTCAGATGTATCCCTATGGCAAGCGCTGTCTATTGAAAGTGCGCTGTCGGGGGAGCCAGAATCAGGTGTCAACTGGCTGAAAAAAATTGTAAAAAAAGCTCACAAGACGGGTAACAGTTTTAGTGAAGTCTTGTTGTCAATTCACAGAAAGTTAACACAGGCCAGATTTGATAACGAGAAACATATCTTCGTTTGGCAAAGTTTTGGTCAAAGAATGTTCGTGGTGAGTGCTCTTGCCTGCTTTGCGAAAACTGTCCTCACTCCTCTACTGAGCTTTGACTTGCAGCAGCATAATTTTCATTGGCAGAGTTTAGCGGTAGCATACGCTGTTCAAGTAATAAGCTTGTTGCTGTTACGTGCTTTGCTGCCTTTCTCTGATTTGTGGCAAAACGGGCCCAGTCACGCTTTAAAAATCTATATCGAACTAAGTATCTTTGATCAAACGAACGAGAAAGAAAATATTCCGCAAAATTGGTTGATCAGTAAGAAAAATGAATGGCGCTATGGAATCGACCTTCGCCGACAAAGACAACTCATTATGGAGGACTATCTCAATCGAAAGAATCTATCTTTGGTTCTAAAAACAGAGAAACTTGAGCGATTTCTACCGATTCTTGAAATTGTCGGGTTTGGTATACCAGTAATGCTGGTATTTGCTCCTTTTGTCTCTAATATCTTGCTCTAAATCAGATAATTGTTGACATAATTGCTAAACAGCTCAATACATGATTTTATCGTTTCTTAATTTTCCATAGAAATTATATTGAAGGTAAGGGTCAAATAAGGAGTCTTTGATGAATCGATTGACAAGGTATTACGGAGTGTTTCTCCTGAGCCTTTTCATGCTATCCACTTCGGCTTGGGCTGATGAAGGTGGCAGTGCAATGGCGGCGGTAGATAGTTTCATCGGTAAGATAAACGGTGTATGGGGATCGATTCTCTTCTGGCCTGTGCCTCCCATTGGTTTGCCTTTTATCTTAGTTATTATGGTACTCGGTGGAATTTTCTTCACCTTTCGGTTTGGCTTTGTAAACGTCAAGCTCTTCCGCCACTCAATCGATGTGATCCGAGGTAAATACGACAATCCCGATGATGAAGGTGAAATTAGCCACTTTCAAGCATTAACCTCAGCATTATCGGCAACTGTTGGCCTTGGTAACATTGCTGGTGTTGCTGTGGCTATCGCCCTCGGCGGACCAGGTGCTGTGTTTTGGTTGTGGGTTGTAGCGTTTTTTGGGATGAGCATGAAATTTTCGTCCTGTACGTTTGCCCAATTTCATAGAATTGTCCATGACGATGGCCGGGTTATTGGTGGCCCGATGGTTTACATACCAGAAGCATTTAAGGAGCAGCTGCCTAGCTTGGCGACTGTCGGTAAAGTGCTCGGGGTCGTTTTTTCTATTTTTACTATCGGGGCATCGTTTGGTGGTGGCAACATGTTCCAAGCCAACCAGACATTTGAGCTCTTATCCGGTGAGTTTCCGGTTCTAAAAGACTACGGTCTTGTTGTTGGTGTTATTCTCGCTGCTTCCGTTGGACTCGTTATCATTGGCGGTATTTCGAGAATCGGCGATGTAACATCCAAAATGGTCCCGGCCATGTGTGGATTTTACGTTCTTTGCTGTTTAGCAATTATTTTTGGCAACCTTTCCGAGGTTCCGGGGCTTCTTGGAAGTATCTTCGTGCAAGCCTTTTCACCTGATGCAGCATTTGCTGGAGGTTTTATTGGCGTACTGACCCAGGGCGTCAAACGTGCTTCATTCTCAAACGAGGCTGGTTTAGGGTCAGCGGCGATCGCTCACGCTGCTGCGAAAACAGACCAGCCTGTCAGAGAGGGTGTTGTCGCAATGATCGGCCCTTTCATCGATACTCACATCGTTTGTACAATGACTGCCCTTGCTATTTTGATCACCGGAGCTCATCTTGACCCGGCTCTTGCTGGAAAAGGCGCTGCAATCACTGCAAAGGCTTTTGAAAGCCTTGGCTCTTTCATGCCACTTCTCTTAACATTCGCAACCATCATTTTTGCCTACTCGACAATCATTAGTTGGAGTTACTACGGTGAAAAGGCAACAGAAAAACTCTTCGGTAGAAAAGCCATTCCCATCTATAGAATTCTTTATGTGATCGTCGTGTGTGTTGGTCCTGTTGCTTCACTTGGTAGTGTGATCGACTTCTCTGACTTAATGTTGCTTAGCATGGCTTTTCCTAATATTATCGGAATGGCCCTGCTTTCTGGAAAAGTTAAGACTATGGCTGAGAAGTACATCAGTGAACTTAAGGCCGGTAACTTTAAGGTGTATAAAGCTTAATGAGCATAAGACGGATTATTCTTAGTCGACACGGTGAGGCAGAGTTTTCTGCCTCTTCTGGTTTAAGCGATCACGATCGGGGGTTAACCGAGCACGGTCGAGTGCAATGTGAAGCTTTGGGTAAATTATTGTCTGGATTAGACTGGAAGCCGCGAGTTGTCTTTTGCAGTGACGCAAAACGCACCAAAGAAACCGCATCCATTATCGATAATCTTTGGCTAAAGGGCGCTGAGATTCGTTACGATCCTAAACTTTACCTCGCTAGTCTTGAATATGTTCAAAAAATCATCTCTGAACAGTCCGATGACACGGATGCTCTGATGTTTATTGGGCACAACCCTGGTCTATCACAAGTGGTCGAAGCAATGTCTTTTTCACCTGTAGGATTGACGACAGCAGGTACGGTCGTTCTTAGTAAATCTCTTGATTCTTGGCAGGAAGCTTTATTCTCAGCTTGGGATATTGAATTTAAACACCTTCAGTAAAATCCTCAGTTAGTCGGCTGTCTTCTCTTTCAACAAGTTTGAGATGTTGAGAAGGCGTTGTTCGATTCCTTTATCTTTTGGACCTAGGACAGTGATGGCGAGGTTGTCACGGGTAAAGAGCTCTCTGGCAACGGTGACCAAAGATGTCATGTCTAGTTTACTTATTGTCGTTTTGTCTTTTTCAAGGCTTGCTGGTCTGTCATTTAGGTGGTGCCAACCAAGATACATACCCAGAGCTTCGGGTTCTGTCGGGGTCAAATCAGTTGCGATGAGGGCGCGATGCTTTGCTTTGGCGAAATCTTCTTGAGAAGGGCCTTTTTGGCAAAACGAAGAAATGACTTGCAAGCTCTCTTCAACAAATTTATCGATTTTATCTTTGTTAACGGTCGCCTCAATATCTATCGTTCCACAATCGGAGAGAAGATTAGTCGACATATCTACTCCATAAACTAATCCAAGCTCTTCACGCAGCCTAAAAGGCAAAGCAGCTCCGTATCCATCCGATAGGATTCTTACTATAAGATCGTAAATAGGTTCCTTTTCCGACCATTCCCCTTCACATAGAAAACTAATCAGGACTTGCTGCTGACTATCGGTGTTTTCCACCCATTTACAATGGGGACCTTTTACGGCACGAACGCTTGTCTCCGGTTTGGATCCTTTATCGATAATGGTATATCCTTCAAAGTGTCTTTCAACAGATTCAATAAGCTTCAATGGCTCGCGTCCACCAACGATAGAAATAGCCATGCGATCGTTGGTATAAAATTGATTTCTAAAAGCTCTCAGCTCATCTAGATTGATTTTAGATACCGTTTCTTTGCTCCCGGTAATCGGCAGTGCCAATGAAGAGTCAGGCCAAAAAAGCTTCGACATGTGAAGGTTGAGGTCTGTCCAATGGCCGAATTCATTGAGCTCTTCATCTATTTCTCTAAGGATGATCTGTCTCTCTAATTCTAGGTTTAATAGCGAAGGTTCCTTTAAGAACTCGGCAAATAGTTTTATGGCATTGTCGGCTGTCGAATAGATTCCATTAAAACTATATTCGGTGTGTTCGTAGCCTGTCTCGGCGTTCCAATCACCTGCTAACCATTCAAAGGCGTTTGCCAGGGAAATAAAGGAGGGATAGTTTTTTGATCCGCGGAACATCATGTGCTCAAGGAAATGAGAAATTCCTGACCGAGAAGGGACTTCATAGCGTGCTCCACTTTTGTAAATCACACCGAGGTAAAACCGGTCATCTGCAAAGAGAGGGGCGTGGGAAAATTTTATTCCAGAATTTAGAGTCTTAAAACACCAAGACGATTCGCCGGTCTGCGTATCACTCATCAATTAAGTCTCATGAGCAGGGCTCTAGAGACATTTTCAAGGTGATTTCTTTCCTCACTTTCTGGGAATTCATCTCGTAAAATACCAAGAGCGGTGTCTGTATACTTACCAGCGACCTCTAAGGTCTTTTCTGCAGTTTTGTGGGTCTTGATGAGCGAAGAAATCCAGTTGATGTCCTTTTCGTCGATTTGGTCTGCATTAACGAGATTGACAAAGCGATTTTTGTCTTCGTTAGTCAATTCATTTCTTAGCAATAAGATTGGCATGGTGACTTTGCCCTCCTTTAAATCTGACAAAGTATCCTTACCGACTGTTTTAAGGTCGCTGAGATAATCAAGGGCATCATCAACAAGTTGAAACGCCATTCCTAGGTTTTGACCAAATTGTTCTAGTCTTGACCAAAGGCTATCCGAAGCGTTTGCTAAGATACCAGCAGCTTTGCAGCATGCACCAATCAAAATTCCTGTCTTTGCTTTTAGAATTCGCAGATAGGTTTCTTCAGAAATATCTGAGTTAAAGAGATTTTCTAACTGTAAAAGTTCTCCTTCACTCATTTTCCGAATAGAGGAAGCAAAAGTCTTTACGATCTCAATGCTGCCGGTAGCGGCCATCATTTCGGAAGCAGTCGAATAAATGAGATCACCGACGAGTACAGCCGCTTCGTCACCCCAAATATGGTTTGAAGTTGGTTTATTGCGTCGCATAGTGCTGTTGTCGATGACATCATCATGCAACAGGCTTGCCGTGTGAACATATTCGCAAACAGCGGCTATTGGAAAGAGATGATCGCCACGATACTTTAAGATCCTGCACATCAAGAAAAAAATCGCAGGTCGGATGAGCTTACCTTGCGCACCAAAAACATGATCAATGACCTGTCTAGACGATGCGGTCTCGCTAAAGAGATAATCACAGAGCTTCGGGCGAAGCTCGTCAAGGTCGTTTCTAACCGGAGCCAGGGCTTGAGCCAGCATTTTTTTGCCCAATTCAGAGGGGCTTATCTGTAGGTTAAGGGGCTGATTCAAAAAGGAATCTCCATCCATTTTTAATCTAACTAATTGAATATAAGGACAAAAATCTTTAAGGCGACTAGATCTACATTATCTTGATCCTGTGCCTGCAACCTGATATTGTCTGCAGTTATCCGAAAGGTTGATCCAACCTTTTCCCAATTCGATTCATATATATACACCGAGATGACTCTTACCGACAGGAATAAAACATGGCAAGCCGATTGTCTGAAGAGCAAATGAGAAAAATCTACGATGGTGGCTATCAATCTCTCGCATGGGATCTGGAGTCGGTCGTCCAAGCTGGACTTTCAAAAGTCGATTTAGATTCTCTCATCAAGAAAAATAATGCTCCTGAACGCATTAAAGCTTTGCCACCGCAAGAGCTGTACGTAGCCATTAAAGAGAAGGGGCCTGAGGACTGTCTCGAAGTGTTAGAGCATATTAGCCAGGAGCAGCTTGTTACAATTGTTGACTACGAAGCTTGGTCAAATGATAAGCTTGAAGCTAAGCAAGCCTTCAAATGGCTTAATCTTTTCAAAGAGATCAGTAGAGAGCAATTTTTTGAACGCTACACTGAACTAGACGAAGAATACCAGATTAGTCTCCTAGCGAAATACGTTAAAGTCTACGAGCAAGAGGTCGTTGAAAAGTTCAGTGACATCGAGCGTGATAAGTTATTTACGATTGCTGAAGGGCAGCTTTATTTGAGCATCGAATCGGAAGACAAAGAAGTTGTAGCTTTCATTACCGACTTGATTGATATTTTTCTTGGAGAGAATCCCAACTACTGCTTAGCTCTCCTCGCCCACGCCGCCTATTTACCACCAAATGAGCAGGAAGAAACGGTCAGACGTTTCCGAAACGCACGTCTCGAAGAAGACGGTTATGTCGGTTATGAGGAAAGTCTCTTGGCATTCCAGCCACTCGAGCCATCCGTTCTAAGAGAAAAATATAGCAGTCTTGGGCAACTCCCTTCAGAAGGGGCAGGGGCGCTCATAATTTCCCAACAGCCAGAGAAACCTTTCTTCGATATTGTTCAAGACGCCTTAAACAAAAAAGTCCCATTTGGCAAATTGGATCAATTGAAAAACGGTTATTTATACTTGGCAAACAGTCTTTGTTCTGCCTGCCAAATTGAAGCTGATGATTTGTCAGGTCTCAAGATGCTTCTCGAGCAAAGTCAAGCATTGTCGGGGCTCGGGCTTGAGTATTTAAGTGACGGACATATTCCTTCGGCCTGCGAAATCATTCAAAAGGAACACCCGAAGGTGGTTTTTAGAACGGGACTGAGTCTTGTTTATGATTTAAGAAAACAAATTTTTGAGCAACTGCAGGTCATGCAATTACCAGAGTTTGAACGCATCAGACGAGCCTACTATACGTCGAAATTTGGTGAGCTTTTAATGCTAATCGATCAGCATTGGACGACAATTTTGGGCTTTGAGTATTGTGAAACCTTAAAAGGTTTGTTTAATCGCTTTCCAATGGTTGCGAGTGGAAAACAATTCGACGAAGAAAATAACCAGGTGATAAGAGTCGTGTTTAAAGCGGTTTCATCAATGGCTCGTTTAAAACAATTAGAAAAGCAGTGTGAGGTGATTCATGCAAAACACTGATACGTTTGTTAAATTGGACAAAGATGTATGTCTGCAGCTTGGTGGTGTTCTCGATCGCAAGTACTCTTTTTGGAGGAAAGATCGGAGATTCCAGGTGAGTGCCTACGCTGATCATGAGGGAACTTACGCGAAAGTTGTTCTGAGCGATAAAAAAAAGAGTTTCTATTATCCTGTCGAAGCGCGCATTGGTCACTTCGACCATGAAATGTCTCGGAAAGATGCAGCTTTTTTTCTGCTTGATTACATAGACTGCTATTTTGAAGAATTTTTCAAGGAAGACGAAAATATTTTTCTAAAAATCGACTGGGCTACCCAGGAAATTGAAGGTTTAAACTTCCAAATCAGAGGCCAGGTTTTAAACCTTTACATGGAAGATTTAGCCAATAGAATCTTATCTGGGGAAAGCCCTCAAGATGTCATTGGTAATGATGAAAAAATAGTAAAGCTAAGTCTTGATTAAGTTTTTTACATGAAACAAGAGAATCTCAGAATCGTACTGCAACCCCTCAGGAATTGACCATGACGGAATTTATTTTTCATATTGCAGATAAAAAAGACTGGCTCGAAGCTAAAAGTAAGGGTGAGTATGAACACCCTTCTTTAAAAGAAGAAGGCTTCATTCATTGTTCTAAAGTTGATCAAGTCGTACCGGTGGCGAATCTTTTTTTTAAAAAACAACAGAACGAACTCGTCTTGCTAAAAATCGATCCAGATCTTTTGACTTCAAAATTGCAGTACGATGCTGTTGAAGAAATGGGCGAGGACTTTCCTCATATTTATGGGCCCTTGAATCCAGAAGCGGTTGTGGCAAGTTTTGATTTTTATCCCCATAAAAATGGCGAGTACGAACTCCCAGAGTTCATCGATTTTTAGATCGCTTCAACCCACGAAAAGTACTCTTCTTCAAAGTCTTCCATTTCCATCTTATTTCCACACTTGGAGCATTTTGTCGTTTCGACAGTGAAGTTGGGAGGCGTAGGGAGGTTACGCCCTTTTTCAAAAAGCTTTAGCTGCTTGTTTTTGCACTCACCACAGACAAAATGACCATAGACAGATTTGACTTTCGCCTTACCTGCAAAAATTGGGATAACATTGAGGTGAGCTGTCATAGCGGGCATCAACTCTTCAAGAACGACTTCTCGAGAGTTGGAGGCACTTTCTATGAAGTTGATCCACGAACGGATGCCACTGCTATTGATCGACACGGCTCCTCTCAGGTTGAGGACACACTTGCTTCCGATATGACTTAAGATTTCATTAAAGTGAAACTCAGATGCTTCACTTATATGACCGTCGAGACGAACGATATCCCATTCGCCTTTTCTTTCTATGGTATAAGTCATTTCAGAGGCCATAAAACACCTTGAGATTAGTTCTCTAGATATGATCTATGTCGGCCTTTTAACTAAAAACTTTATCTTTCACTGATCGACTAAGTAAGGGTAATGCTTAAGATAAGAGGTTAGATCTGCTATGATTTTTTCAGCTTGTTGGTGATCTATTAATCCTTTTTCTAAAGCTTGTCCAGCCTGCAGTTTATAACTTTCAACCATGCCTTTGATATCATAATTGCGGCAAGCGAGAAGCTCGTCGATGGGATCACCTTCGGTGATTTTATTAATCTGCCAATTGCCCTCGGTATCGATCGACGCTTCTGCTTCATGAATAGCTCCAAAGAGATTGTGCTCGTTGGCAAGGCTTTCCTGATAAGCGCCGACTAAGAAAAAACCGATGTAGTAAGGATCGTTGGAGGGTGGATGAAGATCAAGAGAGCTTTTCTCTTCGTAGCGATCGACAAAATGCTCAACACAACCGTCTGAGTCACAAGTGATATCGACAATAGTCGCTTTAAGAGATGGCTTTTCTCCAAGGCGTGATAATGGCATCACCGGAAAAAGCTGATCGAGAGACCAGGCATCAGGAATGGATTGGAAGATAGAAAAGTTCGCCAGGTATTTGCTGACTTTAAGCTTTTGGAGTTGATCAAACTCATCGGGTCGGTTTTTTTGGAAAGAGGAAAAGTAAAGAGCTTTTCGACAAATCTTGTGAAACATCTCTTCTGCGTATGCTCTCTCTTTTAAACTCAAATACCCTAGATTAAAGAGAGTAAAGAGTTCTTCGTGGTATTCAACTGCATCGTGATAGAACTCGGTGTAGTTTTTACGATTCATATTTTCGATGATATATTCAAGTTCTACGATGGCTTTTTGGTTGGAACTAGAACCTACGATGCTTTTCAAATCGATACCATCGATCGCCTCGAGAGATTCTTCTCCTTGCACCTCTCGAATGTCCGCGATGACGACTGAATGGTAAGCTGCGATCACACGTCCAGACTCAGTGACAATATCTGGTTTTGGTACGGATTCTTTGTCGCATACCTCGCCGATAACGTAGACCGCATCGTTGGCAAATTCTTGAAGGGAGTAGTTCGCACTCGATGGCGAGGTTGTCTTGCTCCCGTCATAATCGACGCCAACACCGCCACCAATGTTAAGATACTTAGGTCTGAATCCCATTTTGTGGACTTTTGAATAGACTGTAGCCGCTTCTTTAATCGCATTCTTGAAGCGCTTGATAGCGGTGATTTGCGAGCCAATGTGAAAGTGCAACATGGTTAACTTATCTTGCAGCTCTTCCTTTTCAATGATGTGCAAAGCATGAAGTAGCTCGACGGTGGTTAGTCCAAATTTCGATGTCTCACCAGATGATTTTTCCCATTTGCCAGAACCTCGTGAATAGAGTCTCACGCGAATTCCAAAGTTTGGGCAGCAGCTATCGGGGTACTTTTGACTTTTAAACTGTTTAATCACAGATAGTAGTTCGTCGGGACCCTCTACAACTAGGACAACGTTGCGTCCGAGTGATTTTGCCAAGAAGGCCATATCGACGAATTCTTTATCTTTGAAGCCATTGCAAATCAAAATCGCGTTCTTTGAAAGGGGGTAATTGAGAGCTGCCATAAACTCGGTTTTGCTACCAACCTCAAGGCCCCAATCAAGATCGTTACCGCAACTTACAATAGCATCAATAAACTCTCGCCTTTGATTGACCTTAAAGGGAAACACACCTAAGTGCCTGCCTTGGTAGTTGTATTCACCCACTGCTTCGACGAAAGCAGAATGCATGCGTTTCATTTGAGATTTGATCACTTGCGGGAACCGTAAAATCATCGGTGGTCGAATGCCACTTTCCTTAGCTTTTTTGACCAATTCTACAAGGGGAATCGATAGCTGTTCTTCGCCGGTTGGGTGGCAAGCGACTTCGCCTAAATCATTGATTCCGAAGTAACCGGAACCCCACTCCTCGATACCATAGCGTTCTCTGGCTTCTTGTATTTGGCGAATATTCATGAGACTACCCTTTTAAATCGCTTCTATTTGTCTTAGAACCTAGAACAAGAATCTGCTTTTGGCAGGACGAAGGCATTTTTTATTCTTTTTTCAGTTAATAAGCAATATGCGTGATCAATCTAACGTTAAAATTTCAGCAGGCTGGTGTAAGGGTCTGAAATTAAAGGCACCAAAGGGTCTAGATACGCGACCGACTTCAATGAAGATCCGTCAGGCGGTTTTTAATATGCTCCAAAGCGAGGTGGAGGAGTGTGTTTTTATTGATTTTTTTGCTGGTAGTGGAGCGATGGGTATCGAAGCTCTTAGTCGAGGAGCGCGTAGCTGTTATTGGGTCGAAAATGCTCCTGCAGCCCTCAAGGCTCTCCGAGATAATGTTGATGCTGCTGAAAAGCGTCTTGATAGCCAAGATCACCCCCCAGAGCGGCTGCGCATTTTTGCAGTGAGCTTTCAAGCTGCGCTCAAGAAACTGCGTTCCGAGATAGCTGCCGATCTCATTTGGTTTGATCCGCCTTACCAAGAATCCTTGCAGAATTTTCGAATACTTGAGAAGCAAATAGCTGACTTGTCGAGAGAAAATACTGTTTTGATTGTTGAGGCTAGTGTAGAAGATACACATTCGTTCCCTGAAAATTTCAGCGATACTTTAGGATGCAGCTGGAATTTAGAAAAAAGTAAAAGTTACGGCGGCACTGTTATCTTAGTCTGGCGTCGGCAGCGGAAAGGACCAGCATGAGTGCGGACAAAATTGAGAAGATTGGTTTTTATCCGGGTACGTTCGACCCGATGACCAACGGCCACTTGGATATTGTCGAGAGAGCGGCAAGAATGTTCGATAAGGTTATTATCGCTATCGGCATTAATCCGTCCAAAAAAGGCTATTTTTCTCTCGAGGAGCGCCAAGATATGGTGGAAAAAATCTGCGAGCCAATCGGCAATGTTCTGGTTTGCTCGTTTTCAGGCTTAGCGGTCGATTATGCATCAAAAAATGGTGTGACAGCAATTGTGCGGGGCTTAAGAACTGAAGCAGATTATGTTTATGAAATGCAAATGGCGATGATGAACCGAACCTTAAACAATAAGATCGAAACCATCCTTATCCCTACCAGACAAGATCTTTCTCACGTGTCCTCAACTCTTGTCAGAGAAGTGGCAAGCCTTGGAGGAAATGTGTCTAATCTTGTCCCACCTATAGTTTACCAAGCGTTGACCGAAAAGGGTCGAGATAGCTAATTTTTGTTTAATCTGTACTGAATAGAAATCTTGGGTAAAAGCCAATGGATGGGCGTTTCCTAAAAATTATCTGTGCCTTAACGTATGCTTTGGTTACGTCCATTGTTTCGGCTCAGACAGAAAAAGCGCCAGAGATTTCAACTCACTCAGCCACTAGCTTTGCGGTTTATCAGGGCGATAAAATCAGTCTAAATGTCTCTACAGAAGATGTTAACGATCAAATAAAGTGGTCGCGTAACGGTCAAGTCATTTGCGAAGGTCATGACTGTCACTTTACGACAGATAATTGGAGTGTTGGTAAACACTTTGTCGTTGCGACGGTTGCAAATGGGATTGCTAGTGTTTCTCTTAAGTATACGATCACAATATTGTCGCGACCTATCGATGTGACAGCAATTGATATAACCCCCAACACTATCGTTGTCCAAAAGACCTTTGAAAAGTTGAAAAAAGATGATCTTTCCGCATCAGCTGATTTTGGAATTGGCTATATTTATGGCGATGAAAAGTCGGAAACGATCGGGAAACAAGCCCGAAAAATAAAATGGAATGAAAAAATTACTACCCACAAGAAGGGGCAGGTCGTCTTTGGGATTTTAAATAAGGAAGAACACTTTTTATTGCGTGGAAGTAGTGCTCTTTTGACAACCAACAAAACCGGTACGCGCACGATCAACCTTTTAAGAGGTAAGTTGCGTAGTCGGCATTTAGCTAAGTTGCCACCTAATTGGCAGATCAAAGTTGGAAAATGGCTCACATTAGAGGGTGATGGCAGCTCAGATCTTATTGTTGAAATAAAAAGAAACCCGCAAGTGACCGCTGTCATAACGGTTTTGAGAGGGAATATAAACGTCTTCTATCAGCCCCTTTCTGAGTCTGAAGAAACCTCGCTAGTCGGCAAGTCAGAAAAACAGACTCTTAGTCAAGGGTGGCAGACGAAAATTAATAAATTCGGTGGTCAAAAAGTCGCAACGTCCCTTGTTAAAAACCCTGACTTTGAAAAGCTTATTTTCGAGACGACGCCTTACTTTGTCCTAACAGATGAAGGTGAGGACTTTGTTGAATCCAGTAAGAGAAGATTTGCTATTAATAGCCACAAAAAACTTAGTTTCCGCAAAGCTATTGTCAGCGCTCAGACTGCGATCAATCAAAAAGACTATCTTTTGGCACTTGCATATCTTGTTCCTTACGAAGATCAAGCACCAACAAACTTTGATTTATCTATACTTATCGCCATCGCTTCAAAGGGAATCTTTTTAAAAAAACAAGCGATACAGTTTTTTGAAACAGCTAAGTTGATTCGCAAAAGAGATCCTTTGATTTACTTTGAGAAAGGTGAGCTTCATTTAACTTTTAGCGAGTGGAAAACAGCATGCCAGGATTTTGATTTAGCGCAAGATTATGACTTTCCTGAAGAGCAGATTCTTTCCTATTATCTTGGGGTCTGCAATTACCAACAAGATCATTTTGTTTCAGCGCACAAAAACTTTACATACAGTCTTTGGGATGATTCTGAGCAAGATGTTACAACATCCAGTCAAAAGTATCTCGAAGAGATCGAGAGGAAAAAGCACTTTTATATGAGTTTCACTCTTGGGGCATTTTATGAAGATAATATTTTTCATTTACCAGAAAAGAGTCTGCTTCCGGAAGATTATACGACAAATGAATCGGCCGGTTATTTGAGCCATGTTAGCCTCGATGTGTTTCTACTTAAGCGAGAGTCTCTTGCTTGGAACTTGCAGATCGATGCTGAATACCGTGGGTTTACCTCGGTGGGAGTCAGTCAGTTTTCTATTCTAGCTGGCAAGGTAAGTTCAAAAATCACTAAGAAGTTTCTCGAAGAGAGTTCTAGTGATACTTTTTTTGAACTTGGGATGACACCTGAGTTGATTACTGAAACCTGGGCAGGCACAGCTGTATTCAACGAATTAGCTGTAAAAGCCTACTTCGGATTACCAAGTCTTTTTAGTCAACCGGAGTTGTATTTTCGTC
Source organism: uncultured Oligoflexales bacterium (assembly GCA_964490675.1). GTDB lineage: Bacteria > Bdellovibrionota_B > Oligoflexia > Oligoflexales > JAWKNZ01 > CAZBDM01. Next base: position 1,266 of record CAZBDM010000034.1, on the reverse strand, counting down.
CAGCTTTGAGATCTGGTGTCGAAGGAGAAGACTTAATCTTTGACAAAGCTCTTGAGCGAAGGCCAACTAATAGCGCAAATCGCGATCAAGAGCATTGGATGGCTGGATTTAATCTCACCCCTGTTAAGCTAGATTCCTATCGACTTGATTTAGTGTTTGGAACAGGCGTGACAAATTATACTGATAAAAATGCTGAAACTGATAGCTTCACAGAAAATCAAATCGCGCTCAATAATCAGATGGCATTTTCAAAGCGATTGAAACTTTTCTTAGATGCAAAATATCAGGAAAGAGTCTTTTATAAATCAGAAGAAAATAGCGATGATTCTTCAATAGATATTCGGGCTATTTTGCGATGGTACTATAGCCCTCTTTATCGTCAAGATGTGACTGTCTCTTACTATGAAAAAACCTCACAAATTGATCTCAACAGTTATGACCGACTTTTTCTTTCCCTCAATTTCTCCGTAGCGATCTAATCACTACCTGATTCGCAGAAAAACCACTATATATTTCCTTGAAAGGACACTTATGTCTCACATATTAGGGATGCTGATGTTTTGCCTATTAATGATCTACTATATGCAAAACTTTCAGAAATTCCCGGAAAAGATCTCGAAAATAAAAAAACTGATCGAAAGAGAAAACGCTCTTGTCTTATGCGGGGAAATTTTAGCGGCGCAGAAAAATTTTATGCATGCAAAACATTTACTTATTGAAAAGTATCCACGCAGAAATGCGCAAATAGAAAACGCCTATATGCAGATTTCCGAACAGCTCAAAGCGCTTGATGAATTTCATCAAATGCAAAGAGATGAAGACAAGTGCTTGTTTCCCTATGACAGGGATTGGTGGGTAAGCCTTCGTGTTGAAGGGCATGAATCACAATGGCCAAATTTTGTCGCTCAGATTTTTGGGGGTGGTGATGACAAGTGAATGGGTGTTAGCAGGGTTTGTAATACTAATGATGTCATCTTTTGGGGTTTATATTAAGTTCGAACAAAACTTGAATACAATGATCTTACTAAATGTCGATCAAAAGCACGAATGCCCGGATGACTTTTACTTTGATCAGCAACTTTATCAGGGCCCCATTTGTCGACCGCGGCCAGTAGATGCTTTTAAAATCTATCGCGGCCGTCAAATGCAGTCGCCGGCTGTTTGCTTGCTTGCAGAGCTTAGTCAAATGGAGGTTGATAAATGGTGCGTCTAAGCCTCAATCACTGGCCCCCAATGGCTTCCCATTTGGCAGCGCTCTTGTGCGGT
>CAZBDM010000033.1:13109-16468 GCA_964490675.1 uncultured Oligoflexales bacterium | reverse complement strand
AAGAGCGTATTGGCCGATCGCACCTGCGAGATATGCTGTCCCGCAACCGACGATATGGATCGCCTTGACCTTTTCGACATCGATGCCCTCAAGACCAAGCCTTGCATCGTTAAAGCTCGCCTGTGTCGCATCAACAAGTCTTTGGATCGTGTTAGCGATGACGCGCGGCTGTTCGTGGATTTCTTTGAGCATATAGTGACGGTAACCCTTTTTCTCCGCACTTGCTGCGTTCCAATTAAGCTGCATCGGATGTTTTTTCAGCTCTTTTCCTGAGAAGTCCCAATACTCAACGCCTTTACTGGTCACCTTGGCGAACTCGCAGTCCTCTAAAAAAGCGACTTTTTTGGTGTGTTCCACGAGAGCAAGAGCGTCCGAGGCAAAAAAGTTCTCGCCTTCACCATAGCCGATCACAAGCGGTGAACCTTGTTTGACGAGAAAAAGAGAATCGGGATCTTTTTCCCACAGCACTGCGATTGAAAAGGCCCCTTCAATTTGAGGCACAAGATCAACCATCGCTTTGTGCATGCTTTTTCCCCGAGAAAGCTCGCGCTTGATCATGTGAAGAAGTACTTCTGTATCGGTTTGTGAGAGAAATGTGACCCCTTCAGCGGAGAGCTCTTTTTTAAGCTCCTGATAGTTTTCAATGATGCCATTATGAACGATTGCAAGTCCGTCACTAAGGTGCGGGTGAGCGTTTGTCGTGGACGGCTCACCGTGGGTCGCCCAACGGGTGTGGCCGATTCCTATACCAGCTTTTTGAGGAAGCTTTTCAAGGTGAGTCGAGAGTTCGTTAAGCTTACCAACCGACTTAACCATATCGACTTTTCCACTATCAAGTACGGCGATACCGGAGGAGTCATAACCGCGGTATTCGAGCTTTTTAAGACCATTAAAAATCGTTTCTAAACACTTTTCCCCACCGACATAACCAACGATGCCGCACATACGATTCTCCTTTTTAACTTTGGCGCTTTAATATCAAATCTTCGACTTGTTTTCTTTGCAGCTGATCGTTGACCCCTAAAAAGGATTGCCAATCGTCGCTCTGGAAGGCTGTCACAAGATAGCCTTTTTGCCGCGCAAGAGCGACTATGTCGGTCAGATAGTATTCCGACTGTTTGTTGTGAGGTGTGACCTCAGAAAGAAGTGGAAAGAAATGCTCTCGTTTACAGAAGATGACACCTGAATTACATAGGTCGATTTTTTTCTGCTCGCTAGACGCATCTTTTTCTTCGACAATCTCTTTAAGGAGGTCTGCCTCAGCACAGATCAGCCGGCCATAGCCGGTTGGCTCGGGGACCCGCATCCCTAAAATAGAAAGATCAGCGTCTCTACGGATGGCTTGTTCCATAAAACTTCGCAGCTCACTTGCCAGAATCGCTGGGGCGTCTCCTGTACAGACGAGAATATAGTCGGCACTGATCTTTTCCCCGCCGAGATGTTTTTTAGAACTATACTCGGGTGAGGTCTCACCACTAAAACAGACGGCTGCTGCAGCCGCAGCGTCAGCCGTCCCTTTTCTTTCGGTCTGCTCACAAAGACAAAGATTGTCGTAGTCAGCAAGGATCTCCTCAAAACCTTGTCTTTCCGGCCCTAATACGATGGCAATCGAGCCCAGACCAGCTTCTTTTAAAGTATCGATGACGCGTGCAAGCATGGCTCGGCCTGCCACCTGATGAAGCACCTTTGGAAGATCGCTCTTCATTCTCGTACCCTTGCCGGCCGCAAGGACAATGGCTCCTACGCTGATATGCTTTCCAGACTCTGTTTTCAAATTAAACACCTCAACTGTGTCACTTTCCGGCTCATCTTTACACAGCTTGCGTCCTCAGAAAAGCTTGATGTTTACAAGCCCTCTCTCATCCAGGTAATACTAGAAAGAAAGCCGTCACGACGGATCCGATAATATCTCCGCAGAAGCCGCCAATATTTGAGAGGGGAATGAAGTTTGAGTCTTATAAGCAAGTGGAAAGATTACAAAGAGTCTCGCAGCCAAAAGAAAAACGAAAGCAATCTAAAGCGCATTAAAAACCCGAAAGCCTTAAAGGAGGACCGGGCGGCGGCCATTTCTTATTTCATGTCATATCCCGATGTAGACGTGGCCGTTCCAGCACTGCTTCAACGCTTCGAATACAGCCTCGAGCACGGCATCAACGATACCAGAGAGAAAGAATCCTGCCTAAAAGGCATTGTCGATTTTGGGGAAAGTGCTCTGCCTCACATCAAAAAACACCTCCAGTTGACGGCCCGCATTGCCTGGCCGATCAAAGCTCTCAACAAGCTAGGCAGCGAGGAGCAGGTCATCGAGGTGTTAAAATCATGTTTAGATTTTGGCGAAGTCTCCTTCGACCAGGCGAAAGTCGATAAAAACTACGACATTCTTTGTTATCTCGTCGACTTCCCACTGCCAGGGTTTGTAGAAAAGCTCGTCCACTTTCTTAACCAGCATGACGAAAGACTGCGCTACGCCGCCGTCGAGCTGATGATTGAGCAAGACGATCCACTCGTCCCGGAAAAGCTTGAGCACTTCTTAGCCGATGAATCGGCTGAAAACACTCGCATCAGACAAGCGGTCATCGGTGCTTTTCTAAAAAACAAATGGAAGCTTAAAAACCCAGGCCCACTTGCTGACAAAAGCCTCGGGGGCGGGATATTGGTCAACAAACAAGGCATCCTCGAAAAACACTAGGCTAAACTCACTTTTAGAGGTCTTTTTTAAGGGGCTTAAAAAACCCCCAACGATGCCCATCCGGATCGGCCACTTGTGAGATTTCTCCGTAACCAGGCAACCTCTTTTGTAGTATTTTTTGGCCACCAAAAGACTCTGCTTTTTCTACAAAAACCTGCGGTTCCGTTGTTTTAAAATACGGGACAATGGCCTTCGTGAGCCCGCCTTGTCTCCGACTTGGAACAAGACTAACACCGTAAGGGCAATCTTTTGGAACATCTAAGATAATGTAATTGTGAAGTTCTGCAGCAACAGGCTTCCAGCCGAACACGCCTTCGTAAAAGACGAGTGACTGCTCAAGATTACTGACGTGGATCTCCAGTTGGCAAAGAAGGTTGGGGTCAAGCTCGATCATTCAACAATCTTTCTTGGCAAGACAGCATTCAGCCCGGTTAACGATTCGTAGTGAATGGTTTTGGACCAGTCAGAAAAATCAGATGCGCTGATTTCCTCTTCTCCATCTTTGCCGATTAAAGTTGCCACGTCTGCAACCTTAGCGTTGATATGAGAGACATCAATCATTGTCATATTCATGCAGACCCGCCCGATGATAGGGCATCTTGTTCCTGAAACGAGCACGTAACTCGGACTATCGCCAGCAATTCTTGGCAGTCCCTCGTAGTAGCCCACC
>CAZBDM010000033.1:8621-13099 GCA_964490675.1 uncultured Oligoflexales bacterium | reverse complement strand
GGGAGGACTGCTATTTTCATATTCTGCACCGCCTTGTAGGTACAACCGTAGCCGACAAACTGGCCTGCCTTTATCTGCTTCACTGTCATAAGGCGACAACGCCAGCTGAGAACGGGCTTTAAGGGGGCAACGTCAGAAAAAGACTGCAGGTAAGAAAGACGCGTTTTCGCTGAAGGCCACTGCCCGTAAAGGGAAATGCCAACCCGGCAGAGCTCAAATGTCGATTCCTTGAGAAGTAGTGCAGATGCTGAGGACGCTGCATGATGCAAAAGCTTAAAGCCAGCCTTACTAAAAATTTCAGAAACCGTGTGAAATTCATCGAGCTGTCTTTTGGCATAATCGTGCGCTAAAACATCCTCGACATTGGCAAAATGTGTGGCAAGACCGCACAGCTCAGCCTTGAAAGGCTTTAATGCTTCGCTGAGGGTTTGCGCCTCTTCGGGCATAAAGCCTTGCCTTGACATACCTGTATCTATTTTAAGATGAGCTTTAGGCTTGTGGGAAAGCTCGAGCCAAGCCTCTAAAAGCTCGTGGTTGGACAGAAAAAACTCTGCCCGTAATTCCTGGCAAGCCTGCAGTTCTTCTTGACCGAGAGGGCCAACAACGAGGATACGATTTTTAAAACCAAGCTCTCTCAGCTGCCTTGCCTCGAAGACATAATTGACGCACAGCCAAGCTGGATTAAGCGGTAAAAGCACTTCTGTTACTTCTTTAAGCCCGTGACCATAGGCATTTGACTTTACTACCGGCGCAAAAGTGTTCTGACCGAGAAGATCTTTAAAGAAATTGAAATTTTGCTTGAGAGCCGAACGGCTGATTTCAATCCATGAATGCACGCTGACATCCTCTAGCGATGGTGAGCGAGCATGCGCCGGATAGGATGGCGCATGTTCAGAAATCCTCTTTATAACCCATTAAGCGTCAATGGATAAGCGGCTTTACGCGCGCCATTGTGGGTTAAAAACGGTTGGTATAAGGATACCTTGTTAGGGGAAGGATTGCACGTTTTGTCACCTTGTCTCTCAACCACACCAACTGCTAGCTGGCCGTAAAGGTCTTTACTATAAACGACCCCAACCCGCGCTTTACAGCTTTTGTGGTAGTCAAGGATGAGACCAAGCTTTCTTTGACCTTGCAAGAGATCGCTGATACCAGGCTGACGAACGATGATTTTTTCAGACGTTGGAATCGACTTCAGTCGCACCACTCTTGAGGACAGCGGCAAGCGAATCGATCTATCACTGAATTTAGACCAGAGTTTTCTTGGTTCTCCGCTCAAACATTCGAGGTTATAGTAGCGCGCCACCAGCATTCCAACTCCCACTTTAAAACCGGATTTACCGTTTGGAATCTTGCGCAAGACAGCGCCAATAGGGGCTTCGTTACAGGCTCGTTGGTAAGTAAAGCTCACACCACCACCGGGAATTCTGCGCACAGACTTTGAACGAATCGTCGTAAGCCTCAGAGAATATGCTTTGTGGAGGGCTTTGCGGCCTCTCCTCAAGGTTGAAACTTCAGCCTCTTTATCAAGGGAAACCGCAGGAATAATCTTAGCTTCGTCGGAATGTTGGCACTTCGAGGCCTGATTGGCCTTAAAGGAGATGTTTTCTGCGACAAGGCTCGCCACTTCTACTTTTTTGTCGTCTTTATGTCTGACAAGCGTCACATAAAAGCTGCGACAACCACCGGGAACCACAGCCCTCAGCCGCGCTTGCGAACTCTTATAAGGAAGCACTTGCACGTTTGTCATCGGTTTAATTTGCCACTTAACACGCGGATTAAAAGTCTTAACCGATTTAACCAGGCCCGAGCCGGGGACTTTCAACCAACTCAATTGCTCAGAGGTTACCGCACCAATGCCGAGACACTTCGTTGCGCCCGTTCGGTAGGCAACTCCGATTTGTAGCAGTCGGGCTGTCCCTGAAATAGCATAGCCAAGAAATTTCGCCCCGCAGGGAATGCGATAAGAGACGTTGATGTCTTCACCATTTGTCTCAATCCATTCGACAGCTTTGACCTGAATCGTATCAGGAGCGGCAAATGAAAGGCTTGCTGTGAAAAGGAGAGCCAGCACAAGCCCTAGGCTTTTGATTAAAAAAGTCATATCAATCCTCACTATTCTATGAATTTTTAAGGTATTTTAATGTGAAAGTCAATTTTTATTAAAATAGAATTTAATTTTTTAACAATTTTAGGATGATGTCTGGAAGCAGCGGTTGCTTTCGAAAGGGCTATCTGTTACATTCCCGCTCTAGCGTCATGCTTAAGACATAAGGTTTTCTAGCCTTTTCATATATATACAAATAGATTGACGATAAACCGCTGAAAAAGGATAGCGAAAGTGAAAAGAACATTTCAGCCGAAAAACAAAAAGCGCTTAAGAACACATGGATTCCGAAAAAGAATGGCTTCTCCTGGTGGGAGAAACGTCATTAAAAACCGTAGAGCCAAAGGTCGCAAAAGACTCGCGTCTACCATTTACCAAAAATAACTGAGGTAAGAGCGATCTTATCCGCCGTTGACGAATAGACAGATGCAAAGGTTTCCCAAAGCAAATCGTCTCCTTAAAAAGACTGAATTTAAGAGAACCTTAGACAACGGCAAAAAGATCGTCAGCAAACACCTCGTTGTGTTTGCGGTGAAAGGCGAGTCGGACGCCATGAGATTAGGTCTTATCGTGTCCAAAAAGGTTGGTGGCGCGGTCATACGCAACAAAGTCAAAAGACGTCTTCGGGAATGTTTCCGCACCCTCAGCCCTGAGCTCAAAAAAAACGCTTTGGACCTGGTGATTATTGCCCGTCACTCGGCTGCAGAAGCGCACTATTTTGACTTAGAATCAGCCTTTCACGACAGTTTAAAACGGATTTTGGCCAACAAAACGCCAAAAGACTAAAACTTGAAAGAACAGCATGCTGAGTCAGATACTTCTGAGTCTCGTAAGAATTTACCAAAAGACCCTCTCTCCGCTTCTCGGACCGAGATGCCGGTTTTATCCAAGCTGTTCTCACTATGCATGCTCCTGTCTCAAAAAATACCCAACACTAAAAGCTTTGCGAATGATTTCCTCTCGCATTATTCGTTGTAACCCCTTTCATCCAGGTGGAGTTGATTTACCTTGAAGTTTGATCGCAATATCGTCATGACCATCGCCCTCTGTTTTGCCTTTTGGTGGATTTACAATCAGTACATGGAAGAAAAGTACCCTGGTTTGAAAAACCCCAAGCCACAGCAGACCGCTGAGAATGCAGACAGCAAAGAATCGCCAGCTTCCTCATCGTCTCAATCGACCGCTGACACCGCTGAATCGTCCACTTCTGGCGGAGCAACCACGCCCCAGACACCCGATGCTTTTAATGAACCCCCTTCGAACAAAATCGAAGAAACCTACTCAACTCTTAGCAGCAGTGATCTCACCATTGAAAACGAAGACATCATTTATCAATTCGATCAGCAAAGAAGTGCGATCGCCAAAATTATCCTCAAACACTATCAAAAAACCAAAGATAACGAACAAGGTCCGATCGATATCGTGGATCAATTGCTCGTCGTCCAGGGTGACACAACAACCAACGCTCCGCTTAAAGGTCGGGTCGGCTTTTCTGCTGAAAGAAAAGGCAATGCGATCTCCTTTTCCAAGCGACAAGCCGGGTGGCTCGTCACCCAAACCTTTACCATCCCTGAAAAAGGTTACGATGCTGACGTGGTGGTAAGCTGGAAAAATGAATCCGCTTCTGCACAAAATCTAAACTCGACAGTCCTCATCAGAGATGCCGTCCAACTTTTTAAGACCGGTGGCTTTCTGCCGGGTATGCCGACGGTAAGACCAACTCTGACTTATAGTTCAAGCCAAGAGAGCGACTACGAAGACGCTCAAGGCTTTTGCGAGGATCAAGATAGTAACGTCCTGATCAGCCTTGCCAACACCAAGGTCAATTATCTCGGCTTTGACCAGCACTATTTCCTCAAAGTATTTCTGCCGCAAGCGACTAATGCCAGCTTTAAGATCGAAAAAGACCGCGCCATAAGTGACAAGGAAAGCCGCTGTTTTGTCACCATGAAGCTATGGCAAGATCACGGTCTTATTAACCCTGGTGAGTCGGCCTCTCTGACCTTTAAGGCCTGGTTTGGTCCGAAAGTAGACAAATTCATGTCTGCCTATGATGAAAGCCTTACTGAAACGATGAACTGGGGTATGTTTGGGGTCATTTCTTACCCGCTTCTGAAAGCCACCCAAATGATTTATTCAGTCGTCGGTAACTACGGCGTAGCGATCATTCTTCTGACCATCGCCCTTAAACTGCTGTTCTTCCCTCTGACTAAGCAGGCGACCGTTTCGATGCAGAAGATGAAGAAACTACAGCCAGAAATGAACAAAATTCGGGAAAAGTTTAAAGACGACCGACAGGCGCAGCAGCGTGAACTGATGAAGTTTATGTCAACTCACAAGATCAACCCGATGAAAGGTTGTTTGCCGATCC
>CAZBDM010000033.1:6806-8611 GCA_964490675.1 uncultured Oligoflexales bacterium | reverse complement strand
TCCTTCCTCAGATCCCTGTCTTTTTTGCCTTTTATCGGGTATTATCAACCTCTATAGAACTTCGCCACGCACCATTTGTTGGATGGATCACAGATCTTTCTTCTGCCGATCCCTACTACGTCACACCGGTTATTCTCGGTGGCTGTATGTTTTTACAGCAAAAGCTGACGCCAACAGCTGGTATGGACAAAGCCCAGGAAAAGATGATGATGATGCTTCCTGTGGTGTTCTCGGTCTTTATGCTTACTCTGCCGGCGGGCATGGTTCTTTACATGTTAACAAATACGGTTTTATCAATCGCTCAACAACACTGGCTTAATCGCAAATTCGCTTAGGCAAAACTACGGGGAGTAAAAACAAAATGAGCATACGCGTAGAAGAGAAAACACTTCAACTTGCACTTGTAAAAGCGGCGGGGCTCCTATCCATAACACAAGACGAACTAGCTTATGATATCGTCGACGAATCAAATGGTGTCTTTGGACTGTTTGGAAAAAAAGTGGCAATCGAAGCCTGGAAAAAAGGAGACCAACCAAAAGCAGAAAGGCGCTCTAGAAAGTCTCGCTCAACAGCGAGGTCTTCTTCTGAAACCGAAGAAACTCTCAACGATGTCGACCGAGAGGCCCTCATTTCTGAAATAAGAGAGTTTTTCCATGAGGTCTGCGCCCGCATGATCGACGAAGAAGTCGAAGTCACCGTTGAAGAAGATGACGATCGCGTCATCTTCAATGTTGAAAACGATTACCTCTGCGGACAAATGACAAAAAATGCGAAACTCGCCGAGGCGCTTGAACACATTCTCAGAAAAAAACCTAAACACTTGAGACAAGAACTGCCTTTCCGCATTTTTGTAGATGCCGGTGGAGCCCGTATTCAAAGAGAGCGGGAGCTTGTCGATATGGCCATGGATCTTTCTGGCAAAGTTCACGAAAACAAACGCCCGATCGTACTCAACTACCGCAGCTCATATGATCGAAAGATCATCCACATGGCTCTTGATAAAGATGACCGCGTCTTTACAAAATCTGTCGGTACAGGACCAAATAGAAAATTGATGATTATCCCAGCCAAAGAACATGCCGCAGAAGTCCACTGAACAAAATTTCCCAGACGATCGCCCCATAGCCGCCATTGCCAGCGGCTTTGGCGCCTCTGCCATAGCAACGATCAGAACCTCCGGTAAAAACTGCCTAAAACATCTCACAAGAATCCTGACCCAAAAGGGTTCGCCTGTCACTTTGCAGCCAAGAGTGATGAGTCTTTGCGAGTTTTCGGACCCTAAAACGCAAGAAGTCATCGACCGCCCACTGGCCGTCTACTTCAAAGGTCCGGCAAGCTTTACCGGTGAAGATAGCGTTGAAATTTTTGTTCATGGTAGCCCCTACATTAGCCGGCGCTGTCTTGAAGTGCTGTTAGATAATGGCTTTCAGGCTGCTGAACCCGGTGAGTTTAGTCGTAGGGCTTTTTTAAATGAAAAGTTAGATCTTACCCAGGCTGAAGGCATCAAAGCTCTGTGCGAGGCTGAATCTGAATACCAGTGGCAGGCTGCCAAAAGTCTCAGCGAGGGAGAGCTCTCGAAAGATATAGTCAATCTTAGAGAGACACTGATTGCGGCGATGGCCTGGCTTGAGGCAAGAATAGACTTTCCTGATGAAGAAGAGCCGTCTTCTGTTGAGTGGCAAGCGGTCGACTCAAAAGTCTCGCTTGTCAAACAGCACGTAGAAAAACTTCTCGCCACCTACGATCAAGGACGGGTTGCCAGCGAAGGTCTCAAAGTTGCCCTGATTGGAAAACCCAACGCCGGC
>CAZBDM010000033.1:5348-6796 GCA_964490675.1 uncultured Oligoflexales bacterium | reverse complement strand
AATCAACCTTAATGAATACCCTTTTAAAAAGAGAACGAGCGATCGTCACTGAAGTCCCTGGTACGACCAGAGACTATCTAGAAGAGGCTTGTCTGATTAAAGGTCGTTTGATTCGACTGATCGACACAGCAGGTCTAAGAATCAGTGACGATAAGGTTGAAAAAATTGGCATTGAGCGCTCGAAAAATCTTGCCAGTCAAGCAGATCTTGTCATTACGCTGATCGCTGCTGACGCCAACAAAGAAGACTATCTTGACGCCAAAGAGATCAGCCAAAATTATAAGCATGCAAAAATTATTTTGACCAAAAGTGATCTAGCGCAGCCGCAGTGGGCAAAAGATCTAAAACGCCTGTCCTGTCATGACAAAACCGGCATCGATAGTCTTGAAGATTTTCTCGTGAAAACCACCGATCATTTTGTCTCTGACTTTAAAGAGCACGCGATCATCACAAATCTCAGACAAAAAAAAGCACTTGAAGAGGCACTGAGTTTCCTGGTCGATTATCGAAGGGCGCGCGACGAAGGGGCCTATGAGGAAATGCTCGCTCATGAGCTGCAAACAGCAGCGCGATCTTTAACCTCAGTCATCGGTGATATTGAAAATGACGACATCTTAGATGTCATCTTCTCACAGTTTTGTATTGGCAAATAATATCCCCTTAAACCGCAGTGACTAGGTAACAAGCCTGGTTGGACGACCTGAAAAAAAACCACTGAGGTTCTCACACAATTGCTCCAAAAGCCTCGTGCGTGCCTCTATGGTTGCCCAAGCTGTGTGGGGTGTAATCAAAAGGTTTGCTAAGCGTTCTCTTAAGAGGATGTGATCTTCTGGTGGCGGTTCTTCGCTAAGAACATCAAGTCCAGCACCAGCGATCACGTTATTTTTCAGGGCCTCCAGTAGAGACGGCTCATCGATAAGCCCTCCCCTCGCCGTATTGATAAGAATCGCCGAGGGTTTCATAAGAGATAGGGTCTTATCGTTGATCATTTTTTCTGTCGCATCATTCAAGGGGCAGTGCAGGCTTAGCACGTCAGCCTCACTGAGCGCCTGATCGAAGGCGATGCGCCCTTGCCGAATGTTGCTAGCCGCGGGTCTTTCTGAAACGACGACATTCATCCCAAAAGCTTCAGCCAGGCGGGCTGCAGCCTGACCTAGATCACCGTAACCGACAACCACAAAGTTTTTTCCAGAAAGCTCTCGAGAAGGGTAGTTAAGAAGACAAAAATGCCGAGACTGCGACCATTTTTTTCCAAAAACATCTTTGTGGTAGTCAAAAATATGAGTGCTAAGTGCTAGAACGTGAGAAAAGACCATTTGCGCGACCGAGGCCCCCGCATAGCGGCGACAATGACTAACAGAAACACCGTACTTTTTTGCTGCAGACAGATCACAATGATTGGTACCAGTTGCGGCTATCAAAACAAGTTTTAACCCACTCGTATTTTC